>NZ_JBHFQG010000002.1:0-237038 GCF_041949975.1 Alteribacillus sp. JSM 102045
CAAAAGTAGATAAAACGAATCCTAACCAGATTGGTGCATCTATGCCGGGAACCGTCGTGAAAAAGCTTGTGGAAAAAGGTGAAAAAGTCAAAAAAGGCGACCACCTTATGATTACAGAGGCCATGAAGATGGAAACAACCGTACAAGCTCCATTTGATGGAGAAGTGAAAAATGTTCATGTCTCAGATGGAGATACGATTGAATCCGGTGACCTGTTAATCGAACTAGAAAACTAAAATGTATAAAGGACTGTCTCGTTAAGAACGAGGCAGTTTTTTTTGTTGTTTAGGAAATTATGTTTTTACAAGTTGTGGATAACTATCTCCATATTGTTTGATCCGTGTCTAGCTTCAGCGCCCAGCCTCTCGGAGGCCCAAGACGGTTTAAGGAACTTTTGCTAGAATCGCGAACATCGTGTTCGCAACGCAAAAGTCAGCACATCCTGTGGAAGTAAGAGCGCCTTTAGTGACTGGAGAACATTTACCTGTCGAGGCTGATCAGGGCGCTTGCGCTTTTGTTCTACTTTAAGAAAGTTTAACATTGCTAAAGGAATAAAGGATAAGAAAAAGCTAAGGCTTCCGCCATTTGGACTTGGCGGCAAGCCAAGTTTTTCTAATATTTAATAAGAAGGAATATACACAACTATTTCGAATTGTATGGTTGGGTCTAAATATACAGAAATTCATAAAAAAGGAGATTACGATGGAGATACGGAAAATAAAAGAAACAGAAATAAAGCAAAGTCTGGAACTCAACCAATTTGCTTTTCAGTATGAAATGTCGGAAGAAGACAGGGAGATCAGCGAGCAAGTGATGAAACCGGAAAATACTTGGGTGGCAGCAGAAGGAGACAGCATTCTAAGTAAGCTCAATATTTTACCAACTGATGTGTTTGTTGGAGGAAGAAAAATGAAAATGGGAGGGGTGTCGGGCGTAGCTACCTGGCCAGAATCAAGAAGAAACGGTCTCGTTAAACAGCTCTTGGAAGCTTCTTTGAAAGATATGCACGACAGAGGCCATGTACTCTCCTTTCTTTATCCTTTTTCCATTGGTTTTTACAGAAAATTTGGCTGGGAGCTTTTCTGCGATTCTTTGAAATGGAATTTGAAAAAAGATCAATTGCCGGAAAAAGGCGGGATAGAAAAAGGTAGAATTGCCCGTGTAACTTTAGAGGACTGGTCTCGTATTAATAAAGTGTATCAAGCATTTGCAGCCAATTATAATGGAGCTGTGGACCGAAGTGAGACATGGTGGAGGTATGTACAACGAAGAATGAAAAAAGGACATATCGCAGTATATACCAATGACAAAGCCGAAGATACCGGGTACATTATTTATAAGGTAAAAGAGAATAAAATGACTGTTTATGAATACACCGCACTGGATGAAGAGGCAAGGCATCAAATATGGAGGTTTATAGCCAACCATGATTCCATGGTGAATGAAATTGATATAAAACCTCCGATTGATGATCCTATGCGTTATTTTTTACCAGATCCTAAAATAACAGAAACAAGAAACAGTTATTTCATGGCACGAATCGTTGACATAAAAGGGTTTTTAGAACAGTATCCGCTGAAGTTGGGAATAGAAAAGTCTTTTACATTAGCTATAAAAGATAAGAGGTGTGACTGGAATGATGGAATATTCCACGTTACGGCAGCACCAAATAAAAATGAAATTAAAAAGGCAACAGAAACAGAAAAAAAACTTACCATGTCGATTCGCACGGCTGCAGCGGTTTTTCTAGGTTATCTGCCTGTGGAAACAGCTTTTAATGCTGGGAAAATAACTGGAAACAGCGAAGATCTTCAAAAGCTGAAAGAAGCTGTTGTGCCAAACTCTCCTTTTATATATGATTTTTTCTAAAAAAATGGAGCTTCCCGTTAAGTGGGTAGCTCCGCTTTTGTTTGATTAAGAGGGTTTGTTTCTGGTTATAATCATTCCCATGTACCCTAAAATAGTAAATAAAACAGTAACAGTAAGAGCATGGAATAATGCCGGGGTTAAATAGGTAGCCGAATATAGCACAGATATCCCTGCGGCGACTTGGATGAACACCAGAAGCAATGCAGAAATACTTGTCCATACCAAGATTCTATAATGCCGGAAACGTTGAAGCGTCCAAATGACAAGGATAATAAGAAAAACGACTAACAAACTGGCAAAAACCCGGTGAGCAAAGTGAACGCCAATTTCAAATCCAAGCCCTCCGGACATGTTGGGAATAACCTGATTGTTGCATAATGGAAAGCCACCGCAGACATAGGTAGATTCGGTGTGTTTTACATAAGCTCCTGTATAAATAACGGCGTAGCAGTAAACAAGAACGAAAAATAGGTAGGTGCGGTATCCCTTGGAGACTTTTGGCACCGGTATGCTGTTTCGGTCATTTTCAAAAGCGAGAACGGTTAATAAAACCACAGAAGCAAAAGAAATAGTTGAAATACCGAAATGCAAGGCGAGCACGATATCAGAGTTCCCCCAAATGACTGCGCCGGCTCCCATTAAGCCTTGGAAAATAATAAATAAAACAGCCATAAGTGCCATAAATTTTGTCTCACGGAGATGGGATAGTTTTTTCCATGACCAAATCGCCAGAATAATAACGAATAATCCCATTAACCCAGACCAAAGCCGGTGACTGTATTCGATGATGGTTTCTAAAGCAGGGGACTCAGGAATAACTTCCCCAAAACACAGCGGCCAGGTTGCTCCACATCCTTCTGCAGAACCCGTTTTTGTCACTAAGGCTCCTTGCAGCAGAACAATTAACATACCAATGGATGTAATGATGCCGAATATTTTCAGTCCTTTATTATTCATGTTTCATCGTTCACCTCCCCGTCAAGACTAGTACAGACGGTATTTATTGGTTTGATAACACTCTAATCGTAAAGAAAAACAAGGAAAAAAGTCAATTTTAGAAGGGTGAACATTCTGAGGAAATGTTGAAATGTGAAGAAAGTGTGAAACTTGCGAAACTAATGAAACAAAAATGATTTTAAGCTATAATGTCTGTAGTATGAAATTGGGAGAAAAAGTTGAAGGCTGTTTCTCTCATGAAGCGGTTATGTGGTACAATCTGTTTATTGATGAAGAATAGTGAAAAAATCTGTCGATATATTTGTTTCTTCATACAAACAGAAATGCTTGTTCCGGACCGCCAGTTTTGAAGGGGGTGAAAGGATTGAGTAAGACGAATACGGCCATAGAATCCACGAAAGTATTAGAAGCAGAAGAAACAGAAGTGGTTTCTGGGGGGAAATCCTGGAAAGATTACGTAACCCTCGCAAAGATGGGAATCGTAACTTCAAATTTGATTACTACATTTACAGGTCTGTTTCTTGCTTCTGTATATACAGATTTTCAACTCATTCAAAATCTGCACATTCTCATTTTGACAATGGCTGGTGCAGGTTTAGTTATGGCAGGGGGGTGTACGCTTAATAATTATATTGATCGGGACATTGATCATCTGATGGAGCGTACAAAAGAAAGGCCGACTGTCACAGGGAATATCAAACCGACAAATGTGCTCGTAGCAGGGTTAATACAATCTGCAGTCGGGATCATGATGCTTGCAGCTGTAGAAACTATCGCTGCTATTATTGCTATAGTCGGTCTGGTTGTATATGTGTTGATATACACGATGTGGCTTAAAAGAGTATCCACGTTAAATACAGTTGCCGGAAGTATATCAGGAGCCGTTCCGCCGCTTATCGGGTGGGCAGCGGTAGATCCGGGTCTTCATATTTATGCCTGGCTGCTTTTTTCCATTATGTTTATTTGGCAGCCGCCGCACTTCTTAGCTTTAGCTATGAAGCGTTCACATGAATATAAGGCTGCTGGAATTCCTATGCTTCCAGTTGTAGCTGGTTTCGCTATGACAAAACGGCAAATTGTTGTATACGTGGCGACACTGCTTCCTATATCATTGTTTTTGTATGATTTTGGGCTTACCTACACAATCGCAGCTGCTGTGCTTGGATTAGCCTGGCTGCTGCTCGGGTTGGCTGGCTTTAAAATGAAAGATGATATTAAGTGGGCCCGTTTGATGTTTGTGTATTCTTTGAATTACCTAACCATTCTGTTTGTACTTATGGTCATTGTCCACATGTAAAAACTTTGCAAGGTGCACCGCATCTTATGATGAGAAAAGGAAGCATTCACAGATGAAGTCACTAGACTTGCTAGCGCTGTCCGTGAATGCTCTGTTCTCATAAAAAACGGTGAGGGGGAGAATGACTGTAAATACAAGATAAATTATGAAATTATCTTAAATGAAAGAGAGGTTTGATCGCATTATGAAAGGACGCAAAGGCTTATTGCGCTTCCTTCCTCTTTCCGCTATGCTTTTATTTTTAGCAGGATGTGGAGAGGAGAGGTTAACAGCATTAGATCCTTATGGCCCGCAGGCTCAATGGATTTTTGACAACATGATCCTGAGTTTGTATGTCATGGCTTTAGTTATCATTGTTGTTTTTACCTTATTCTTTATTGCTGTGGTAAAGTTCCGCAGAAAACCTGGCGATGATGATATTCCAAAACAGGTTGAAGGCAGCAAGACACTTGAATTAACTTGGACCATTATTCCAATTATTCTGCTTGTCATTCTTGCTGTACCAACAATTGCAGGTACATATTATTTTGCTGAGGAACCTCCAGAAGCTGCGGGGTCAAGCGGTGAAGGAGAAGAAGGTGAAGACGGCGAAGAAGCGGCAGATGCTGCTGCTGAAGGGGATGACGCAGTTGTTATTGATGTAACTGGACACCAATACTGGTGGCAGTTTGATTATCCGGAAGGCTTTACTGCTGGAAATGAAGTTTACATTCCAGCGGGTGAAAAAGTTTGGTTTAATGTAACCGGTAACGATGTTATCCACTCATTCTGGGTTCCTGCACTAGGCGGCAAGATTGATACAATTCCGGGAGTGGAGAACAGCTTATGGCTCGAAGCAGATGAACCAGGTGTTTATAAAGGGAAATGTGCTGAACTATGCGGGCCTTCTCACGCCCTAATGGATTTCAAAGTGGTCGCTTTAGAGCGTGAAGAATACGATGCATGGGTTGAGAGCATGTCTCAAGAGGAAGAACCACCAGAAGAGAACTCTGTTGCAGCAGAAGGACGTCAGGTATTTGAAGATCAAGGCTGTATCGGCTGTCACGCTGTGGAAGGTCAAGGATCTGCACAAGGACCAACGTTAACTAACTTTGCTGATCGTGAGTATATTGCTGGAGTAATTGATTTCAATGATGAAAACCTTGAGCAGTGGATTCGTGATCCGCAATCATTGAAACAAGGTAATAACATGCAGCCATATCCTGATATGAGCGACGAAGATATGGAAGCAATAATCGAATATCTAAATACTCTTAGCGTGGAAGATGAAGAGTAAAATAAATTAAAAAGGAGGTAAACCACGTGTCAACTGCAGCAGCTACTAAAAATAAAAGCGTATTGTGGGATTGGCTTACTACAGTCGACCATAAAAAGCTGGCGGTATTATATTTAATTGCGGGTACGCTGTTTTTCATTAAAGCAGGTATGATGGCTTTGTTTATGAGAATACAGCTAATGTCAGCTGAAAATGACTTTCTCACTGGGCAGACGTTTAATGAATTAATAACCATGCATGGAACGATTATGCTGTTTTTAGCAGCAACTCCGTTAATATTTGCGTTTATGAACTTTGTTATCCCGTTGCAGATCGGTGCAAGAGACGTTGCTTTTCCATTCGTCAATGCACTAGGTTTTTGGATATTCTTCTTTGGTGGACTTTTACTAAGTACAAGCTGGTTTTTTGGTGGAGGTCCAGATGCCGGCTGGACGGCATATGTTCCTTTATCGAGCGGAGAATATGCAGATCTGGGCTTAGATTTCTATGTATTAGGACTGCAGGTTAGTGGTATCGGTACATTGGTTTCAGCTATTAACTTTATTGTAACGATAATTAACATGCGCGCACCTGGTATGACAATGATGAGAATGCCATTGTTCTGCTGGACTGGCCTGGTTGTGTCCATTCTTATCGTTTTCGCCTTTACACCTCTGGCAGCAGGACTTGCACTCTTAATGCTCGATCGATTGTTTGGCGGACAATTCTTTATTCCTGATATGGGAGGTAATGCTGTTCTTTGGCAGCACATCTTCTGGATTTTTGGTCACCCGGAAGTGTATATTCTTGTTCTGCCGGCCTTTGGCATTATTTCAGAAGTTATTCCGGCATTTTCAAGAAAACGGTTGTTTGGTTACACAGCGATGGTATTTGCAACACTGGTTATCGCATTTTTAGGATTTATGGTTTGGGTTCACCATATGTTTACAGTTGGTCTAGGACCGATCACTAACTCTGTATTTGCAATCGCTACAATGGGAATTGCTGTCCCTACAGGTATTAAAATCTTTAACTGGCTCTTTACAATGTGGGGCGGCAAACTTACATTCAACACAGCAATGCTTTGCGCATCTTCTTTTGTCCCAACATTTGTGCTTGGCGGTGTTACCGGTGTAATGCTTGCGATGGTACCTGTCGATTACTTGTATCATGACACATATTTCGTTGTAGCACACTTCCACTATATTATTATCGGTGGTATCGTGTTAGGGCTGCTTGCTGGTACTTACTACTGGTACCCGAAAATGTTCGGTCATAAGCTGAATGAAAAATTAGGAATTCTAATGTTCTGGTTGTTCTATATAGGTTTCCATATGACTTTCTTTATCCAGCACATTCTTGGCTTGATTGGTATGCCAAGACGGGTGTATACGTATCTTGAAGGTCAAGGCATGGAAACAATGAATCTTATTTCCAGTATCGGATCCTTAGTAATGGGGGCAGCTATTCTCGTACTTGTTATCAATGTAGTGTATTCAGCGTTTACAGCTGAGCGTATTACTGTAAATGACCCTTGGGATGCACGTACGCTTGAATGGTCAACACCAACGCCAATTCCAGAGTACAACTTTGCTCAAACACCGCAAGTTCGTTCACTGGACCCATGGTTTTATGAGAAAGTACACGGCGACGGCACCATGAAACCTGCTGAGCCGATGCAGGAAATTCATATGCCAAACGGTTCTATATTGCCTTTTGTTATTGGTTTAGGACTGTATATATGGGGATTTGGAATGATTATGCTTAATATGGAAAGTACCATTGTTACACCATTCCTCGTTATAGGAACAGGCGTTGTCCTCACTTTTGGTTCCATGCTGATACGTTCCATAAAAGAGGATCACGGCTATCATATTCCTCTTGAAGAAGTGAAGAAAATTGAAAGGGAGGTTAGCTAATATGGCAGGATCAGTCGATCTTTCAAAAGGTCTCCCTTCTCATCCGGAAAAATCGACACTAGAAGGGAAGAATAAATTCTTAGGATTCTGGATCTTTCTCGGCGGGGAAACGATCATGTTTGCTACCTTCTTTGGTACGTTTCTTGGATTACGTGAAGGAACAGCCGGCGGACCAACCGCAGAAGAATTGTTTTCCATGCCGTTAGTTTTCATTATGACTATGCTGTTATTAACGAGTTCT
Source organism: Alteribacillus sp. JSM 102045 (assembly GCF_041949975.1). Lineage (NCBI taxonomy): Bacteria > Bacillati > Bacillota > Bacilli > Caryophanales > Bacillaceae > Alteribacillus > Alteribacillus sp. JSM 102045. Next base: position 7,539 of record NZ_JBHFQG010000002.1, read on the forward strand.
TTAACAAGTGTTCTGGCCATGTTTGCCATGAAAAAGAACAACTTCAAGAATATGATGATTCTAATGATAGTCACCGTTCTTCTCGGTGTTGGTTTCTTGGGATTTGAGATTTACGAATTCGTAGAATATGTTCACCATGGCCTTGGGTATACTACCAGTGCATTTGCATCATCATTCTATACCCTGGTAGGCCTTCATGGGGCTCACGTGCTTTTTGGTTTGTGCTGGATTACAACGCTGATCATTCGTTACAGCCGTTCAGGCATTACGTTAACCAATGCTCCGAAATTTTATGTAGCAAGTTTGTATTGGCACTTTATTGACGTGGTGTGGGTCTTTATCTTTACCGTTGTTTATTTAATGGGAATTGGAGGTGCATAAAAAATGTCGGATGAACTTTCTAAGCCATTTGAAAAAAGCTCGATGTCGGAAGAAGAAATTATGAAAATCAATAGAGAAAGAAAAATTCAAATTACGTCTTTTGCTTTCATGATTTTCTTAACCATTCTCGCTTTTGTTGCAGTGGCAACAGAAACAATTGAAGTTGGTTTTGCTGTACCGTTTATTTTGCTTTTAGCTGTGATTCAGTTTTTCCTCCAGATGTTTTACTTTATGCATCTTAAAGACAAAGACCACGGCTGGCCGAATGCATTCATTATTTCCGGTGTTGTTCTTTCTACTCCGGCTCTGATTGCATTAATATTGCTTCTTGGTGTAACAAAATACTAAATAGAAAAACTGCTCCGGAAAACGACCCGGAGCAGTTTTTTCTGTTCACTTGATTGTTATAGGTTATGAATAAAGAAGGCGCCCAATTCATGTATAATGAAAAAAGAATGCATACGAAGGAGGTTTTATACCGTGACCAATCAAAAAGATTCATCCTTATATGATCACAATGCTAACGATAAAATGAATGTATGGATTGCAGTCATATTAACCATAGTCATTAACGGCCTCGTTACCGTGCTGTTTTTCATGGATGGGTTTAGCGGGGAAGTCGAAGGTTTTGATTTAACTATTCTGCCGATGATGAATGCCATATTTAATAGTTTTACGACTGTCTTTTTATTTAGTGCCCTATTTTTTATTTTGCGTAAAAATGTTAAAATGCACCGCCGCTTTATATATGCTGCTTTCACTTCTACCACTTTGTTTCTTGTTACGTATGTGACCTATCATTTTCTGGCTGAATCTACTGAATATGGCGGCAGCGGTATTATGGCCGGCATTTACTACTTTATTTTAATTACACATATAATTCTGGCTATTATCATCGTTCCTTTAGCTGTATTATCTTTCCTGCGCGGTATAAAATACCAGGTGGAAAAGCATAGAAAAATTGCTCGCTGGACCATGCCATTATGGTTGTATGTGAGTATTACCGGCGTACTGGTCTATCTTATGATTTCTCCTTATTATTAATGGCATGGAATCATGTTCTATCGTTTCCTTTTAGGGTGTACGAATGAATGGCGCGATGAAAAAAGGGGCCTCCAAGCGGGAAGCTCCTTTTTTTCATTCCATTTAAACTTTAAAGTTCATTTTAATGATGCCTGCTTCTTTGGCAGAAGTGAATGCAATTACCGCCAGAGGTCCGATGATAAAGCCGATGATCCCGAATAACGTGAGACCAATGTATAACGATATCAATGTTGCTAATGGAGAAAGTCCGATGTGGTGTCCCATTACTTTAGGCTCTACCGTTCTGCGGATGATGAGGAGAACACCTGCTAAAATAAGAAGCTGTGTCCCTGTAAGTGCATTTCCGGAAATAAAATAATATAACGACCATGGAGCAAGGATAGCAATGGAACCAATGATCGGAATAAAATCGATCACCCATATGACAATCGACATAATTATGGCAACGTCCGGAGTGAAAATATAGAGACTCACTATTGTTACTAAAAAAATAATAATACTTACTAAAAATTGAGCTTTAAAAAAGCCTAAAATGACATAGGAAAGTCTTGAGGTCATAAACTTGAATTTCTCAGCTGTATCATTTTTCATAAATGTATACATATTCTTTTTCAATCGAGGCAGTTCCATTAAAAACAAAAACAAAGCAATTAAGTAGACTAGAAACGTAACAAGATACCTCGGGATTGCTGCGACTATTCCAGTAAGCTCATTGATTAGATCGCCGCTTGATAGTTCATCGCGGAGGTTGTTTAACATATCCGTAATTTGATTATTTATTTCATGAATGACTTCTGGAGGCAAATTCAAGTCCTGATAGGCTTTTTCTATTTTAAATTGAATAGTAAGCCAGGTACGATTTAAATCACTCACATAAGCAGGCAGATTCTCAATAAAAGTGACCACTTGCGTTACGACCTGCGTGACAAGTATATAGCCGCTTACACCAAGGATACATAAAAATAATGTGAAAACGAGTGTAACAGCAATACTTCTTTTCACCCCGGTTTTATCCATAATAAAACGAACAGCGGGTGATAACAGTAAAGCTGTCAACAGAGCAAGTATAATAGGACCGGAAACCGGCAGAATGAAATAGGCGCCAATTATAATGAGGGCAATTGTAAGGATGCGAAGGAATATTTTTTTGTTGAAAATGGATGACACGGCCAAGCTCCTTTCGACCAATACCTGATTCTCTGTTTTTAGGCACTGCCATTAACACTTGGCTTTGCCAATTTCTTTCTATTATAATATGATAGCGTAAGAATGAACAGAAATATACTTTAAGCTTAAAGCTTATTGAAAAAGAAAAAACCGGTGAATAAGTGTATTCATCCGGTTTTTAAAATTATGTAAAGGCGGAAAGAAACATGCCTATTTATCGGCTTCCACCAATTCATTATAAACGCTTTCTATCTTGTTTTTACACTTATTCACGATTTTATCAGGGAAATCTTCATCGTATTCGACCCCATGCGGGTAGTAGTGTCTGCCAAGAAATGGAGTAAGTAATTGAACTTCAGCATCCTCTTTAGGGATTTCACCTTGGACTGCAAAAGCTTGAATGCGTAAAAAGTAAGTAGCATCGTCTGTTTTATCAAGCATTTTATAATCAAAAGTAACCCGTTCATAATCCCACTGGCCTTCATGGATAAAGCCATTTTTTTTCATAATTCTTTCTAGACTTCCGAACTGAAACTCTCTTCCGTGGAAGTCGAAATCTTCAATTTTCATGTCATTTCCCTCCTGATAATTACATACAAATCTTATTTTATCATAGTACGAAAAATTCGAAGATGCAACGCTCCGGCATAGAAACTTTTTATGAACATTCTTAAGTAATTAGGGTAAACAGCTGCTCTTACTGTGCAGCCATAAAAACTTCTTCTCTTTCCTAACTGTATAAAAATAAAGACGCTGGGCATATTAACAAGCGAATCTAAAAGATGGAGGTTAAGCCAAATGAAAACCTTACAAGATGTAATGACAACGGATGTAGAATGCTGCAGACCGGATGATACAATTTATGACGCAGCCATGAAAATGAAAGATTACCATGTCGGTGCTATTCCCGTGACCCAAGAAAAAAATTTGATGGGAATGATTACGGACCGGGATATTGTGCTGCGCTGTATTGCTGAAAAGAAACCTAATACTACACCAGTTTCGGAAGCAATGAGCTTCAATGTAATTACGGCTGAACCGAATATGGATATTCACCAGGCAGCTCGAATGATGGCTGAAAAACAAATCCGCCGCCTTCCTATTGTGGAAAACCAGCAATTAGTCGGTATTGCTTCTCTTGGAGATATGGCAGTTGATACCACCACAGATGAAGAAGCATCCTTTGCACTTAGTGAAATTTCGGAAAGACCAGAAGTACATCATTAAAAATCCGGCTGCCCCCAATGACAGGGGCGGCTGATTTTTTACGGTAACTGTCAGAGGCAGTGCTTATTCTTTAAATGAAAGCCTTTTAAAAGAAGAAAAAGTCTGACAACATTAGAGCAGATTGCGTTTGAAACTACTTCACACTGATAACATAAAACGTACCGGACCCGTAGGCGACAACCTCGTCTTGATCATTAAATACTTTTCCTTCGATAATGATCATACTTTTACTTCTTGATATTAATACTGCTTCACAACGAAGAGTCTCACCTGTACCAGGCTTAATGTAGTTGATTTTCATTTCCAGTGTGACAGAACCTTTTCCTTCGGGAGTTAATTCATTAGCAAGGCCCCCCATCGTAGAATCGAGAAGAGTAGCTGTGACACCGCCGTGCACGATGGACAGCGGGTTTTCTAATCCTTTATGAAGAGGAATAGTCACTTCATATATATTATCATCTTTCCATCTTCTATTTGTTTGGAGCCACCCTCCCACAAATGAAAAATACTTACCGTTTCGCCGGCCTTCCCAGCCTTTTATTGTCTCTTCCAATACAATCATTTCGTCCTCTGAAGCTTCTTCAATAAAAACTGCGTATCTTTCTTGTAATTCATTTTTTGATATAGACATTAAGAAGTTCCTTTCTAGTATGAATTTGCATGAAACATTAATATTGTACCTTACTAGACAGACAATGCAAAGAAAGTAAAATATAGGCGAACAAAAATAGGGCAAAAGCGTATGATGGAAACAAATAGGTTTTGCTGGAGGTGGAAAACCATGAGCAATGACTCCTTACCATCGTCTCTTCATGACTTTCGTGAATTTCTCCAAAAACATCCAGGCTTAATCAAAGAAGTAAGAGAAGGTCATCGCACTTGGAATCAACTATATCAAGATTGGGTCATCTTAGGAGAAGAGCATGAGGACTGGAAGCCTTTCCGGGTTTCTGAGGATGAGAAATCACAAAATAACCCTTCTCAATCCGAATCGTTGTCGAATTTAATGAAAACGCTAGGTCAAATTAATATTCAGGAATTACAGCAGCAGATTGCGCAATTCAGCGGTATGATGGGTAATGTCCAGCGAGTACTGCAGCAATTTCAAAAACCTTCCGGACCTCCCCGTCCCCCGCAGGATCCATTTTCCTTTAGAGGTTTTTAAATATAAGGGAGGTTTACGATAATGCATCCCCAAACGTATGCTGTTATTCAATCAAAACCTGAATATAAAGAATATATCCGATTCCATCCACAATGGTATCGTACATTAAATAAGCATCCAGATAAGATAGAAGAATTTGTTTCAGAATCTAAAGTTTATCATGGCCAGACGATTCCGCAGCGTTTAGAGCGGGTACAGAAAAATATGGATATGGTTCTCACGATTCTCAACTTATTAAATAACAAATAAAAAAACTGTATATGTTTAAAAACCTTCCGATGCCGCATACTAAAAAGAGCAAAGGAGGGTTTTTTTAAATGATAAAAGGACTTGCTGCTTTTATTTTTTTGCTTGCAGGAACCGGACATGTTTTCCTTGAAGATGTAAGTGCATTAGAAGTCTTAGAAATTCGGGAAGATGCAGCGGTACCGGCTGCAAAAATGAAAGGAATTCAAAAAGATGATTGGACATTACAATATAAAATAAAGAACAATGATTTATATCTTGAATGTGTGATACCAGATTTTTCTCTTGCAAAAGAGGAGAAAGGCGGAGATGGTTATTTACTCGTTCAAATGAATGGGCAGGAAGCAGCAAAAATGAATCAAGCAGCTTTTATTATGAAAAGTCTCCCGTCCGGTAAGCATAAAATTGAAATACAGCCGGTATCATATGAGGGAGAAGCTAAAGCTGAGACGATTACCTTTGAAGTAGAAATAGCTGAATTTTAAAAATCAGTTTCTTCATTCCTTCGGTGCTTCCGTGTTATAATGATTAGACGGAGGTGTTCTAATGACTGCAGTATTATCAACCGCGGTTGATCTGTTAGATGAATCTGCCTTAGTTGGACAAATCGTTCTCCAATCTGAGGTTTTTATACATTATAAAGAAGCACGCCAGCGGATGGCAAGTGATAAAAAAGCACAGCATTTAATTGCTGAGTTTGCAGATTGTAAAGACAAATATGATGAAGTACAGCGGTTTGGAAAGTATCATCCTGATTATAAGACTATTTCCAAACAAGTTCGTCAAATAAAAAGAGAACTCGACTTGCACGAACCAATTGCAGATTTTAAAAAAGCAGAAAAAGAATTAGAGAAGCTCCTCAATGAAATTTGTGCAGAAATTGCCGGAGCGGTATCACCATCCATTAAAGTACCAACTGGCAATCCATATTTTGATAATGCTTCGTGCGGAGGCGGCTGCGGATCCGGTGGAAGCTGCGGCTGCAGTTAACCTTTATCCTCACACAACTCTGGGATTTTCATTTACCCAGAGTTGTATTTTTTATCGAAGAGGAATACTTTTGACATGAAAGGATATCGAATAGAAAAGGAGGAATCTTTCGTGTTTAAAGGTGAATTTACATATCAGACAATTGTAAAAGCAGATAGAGAAAAAGTATGGGAGTTCTTTATAGATCCAAAAACTCTGGAACATCTTACATCTTTTCCAAAAATTAATGTACTTCATGGAGATCAAACCGCTGAAGGAGAATTCATTCATTTACGTATTGATATTGGATTTCGGAAAATGGATTGGAAGGGAAAGATTGTTCAAGCCGAAAAGCCATCACATATCATAGACATAGGAAAGCAAGGTTACTTATTGGAAGCATGAACATTCTTTTGCCCAGTGGGGGAGAGCTGTCAGGTATTACAGATCGAGTGACATTTAAAAGCCAATTGCCATCCTGGCTGATCAAGTTAGGGCTGAAAGTAATGTTTAAAGTAAGAAAACAAGCAATTAGAACACATTTTTAATGAAAAGCAGCAGATCAAAACGCAAATTTCGCTTGCTCTGCCGCTTATTTTGTTAGTTTTTCCATCCTCTTTCGTACTGTTTTGGTCCCGCTAGCGAGTAATTCAGCTCATTTGCCGCTTTTAAAGGCCAGTAAGGATTTCTCAACAAATCTCTTCCGATAAACACAAGGTCGGCTCGGTCATTTTGCAGAATTTCCTCAGCTTGAATGCCGCTCGTTATTAAACCTACAGCACCTGCATCCAGCCCTGTTTCTTTTTTTATAGCTTCTGCATTCGGTATCTGGAAGCCTGGGAATGTATGGGGCCTTGTAGGGGTTACCCCGCCGGAGCTGCAATCAACAAGATCTGCACCATCCTGCTTCATCCACGATGCCAGCTGAATAAAATCCTCTAATTTATTGCCGTTTTCTTCGTATTCATTTGCTGATATACGGACAAATAAGGGTCCGTGCCAAATAGATCTTATTTCTTTGATAATGTTTTGCAAGAACCGATACCGATTTTGCAGCGATCCTCCGTATTCATCCCCACGTTGATTGGTCAATGGTGAAAGAAATTCATTAATAAGATATCCATGTGCTGCGTGGATTTCTAATACATCAAATCCTGCTTCAGCTGCGCGTTTTGCTGCAGCCTTAAAAGCTTGAATGGTATCACTTATTTGAAAGGTGCTCATCTCTTCTGGTGTTTTCATTTCATCATTGAAAGCAAGAGAAGAAGGGGCAATAATTGGGCCGTCTACTGTAGCTTTTCGACCGGCATGGGCGAGCTGCACCCCGATATGAGAGTCATTTTCTTTTACGGCCTTGGTTAATTTTTTTAAGCCATCAATATGACTGTCATCCCATATGCCAAGGTCTTCATGAGAAATGCGGCCCTGCGGTGTGACCGCGGCAGCTTCCGTGAAAATCAGTCCCGTTTGGCCCATGGCCCGGCTTATATAATGGTACATGTGCCAATCTATAACTTTTCCGTCCTGATTAAAACAAGAGTACATGCACATCGGTGACATGACAATTCTATTTTTTAAGGTAATATTTTTTACAGAAAATGGGGTGAACAATGCTGGCTGCATTCTGTGATTCCTCCTATTGCTAAGTTTTCGCACCTTATTATATTACCAGTTTTCCTAAATGATTTTAAAAGAAAAAGCCCTGAGCAATTGCTCAGAGCTTTGTGTCTGATTGTTGCTGGCTCATGTATCCTCAGGGCCATCTTTCTCCATCTCTCTATCGATGTGAATAGATATTACCTGGAATATTATTTTCCAAGGTAGCGATGGATTAATGCAAGTATCGACCGGCGTGTCATAATACCAATAAATGAATGATCATCGTCTTCAATGCACACAAAAGGATGATTGATAGAAAGCATAAGTGCTTTTCCAAACGTTTCATCCTTATTCATTTTAGGAACTTTTTTAGTCATTACTTCACTGACTTTGTAGTCATGCAGGCGTTCCATTTCTATCCGTTCAATACCTAAAATAGAGTCGAGTATTTGGGCTTTGCTTATCTGTCCTTGAACTTTATATTCTGTATCGAGCACAGGTATAGCGGTGTAGCCTGATTTAATTAGTACAAGTAATGCGTGGTCAAGCGGGTTATTTAATTGAACGTGTGCTACTTTTTCATGAGAGATCATAAGTTCTTTGATCTCGTTATCCATAATCTGACTATCTTTTAAAGTTTGTAACATCTTAATCACTTTCTTTCTAAATTATTTTATCGGTTCAAAAAAGAAAGTGGCCCTAAAAAAGCTAGAAAAACATTACCCATTTTTATATTAGGGGGAGGGGGAAAATATGTCAAGGTTAAAAGGAATTATTTTCCTTTTGATTTGGGTGGTAATTTGCTATGACCCCTTCTATATATACCCCATTGGAAAATAATAAAACATTTATTTTCTTATATTAAATGCAGCGTTAAGCTGGCCGCGCAGCATACGTTCACGCAACTCTTTTTTCGGAAGCTTTTTTTGTTCCATTCTGCGTATATCAAACGTCTGCATTCCATCTTCCATTTTGTTTGCAATATCCACAAGCCTCTCGACATCATCGAAGGAATACTTACGCGTACCACCCAATGTCCTTTCTGGAAAAACCAATTTTCTTTCTTCATAATAGCGGATTTTTCTTTCTGACAACCCGGTCAATTCACTTACTACCCCTATAGTAATCACTTTCTTATCTTTATAAGAAGAAGACATAGACGTGCGCTCCTTTTACATAAAAATAAACGAAAATTCTTTCTTTGGTAATAAATATATCATAAATGAAAGAAAAGTTAATATTTTATGTTAGAAAACTTTACATATTTAAGATATTAAATATAACAAAGGTGAATTTATTTCATTACTTTTCAGAAAATAATTGCTAGTAAACCTTTTTAATGTTAACGTTAATATTATATAAGTTAACAATGATATTTAGGAGTGTGAACAATGACAAATAAGTGGACCCATTTAGCAGAGGAAGTACTGCAAGGAAAATCATTAACAAAACAAGAAGGGCTTGATATTCTTTCAGTGCCCGATCAAGAAATTCTTTCGCTTCTTAACGGCGCATACATACTCAGGCACCATTTTTATAAAAACGATGTTAAACTAAATATGATTGTAAATGCGAAAAGCGGTTTGTGTCCGGAAGACTGTGGATACTGTGCGCAATCATCCATTGCCAATACAAAAGCAGATAAATATCCTCTGCTTGATAAGGACTCTTTGGTACGCGGGGCAAAAGAAGCAATGGAACGGAAGGCCGGAACATATTGTATTGTAGCAAGTGGAAGAGGACCGACAGAAAAAGAGGTGAACCATGTCGCTGAAGCAGTCAAAGAAATAAAAGAAAATATGCCGCTTAAAATCTGTGCCTGTCTCGGCATTTTGAAAGAAGGGCAGGCGGAACGCTTAAAAGAAGCTGGAGTTGATCGGTACAATCACAATTTAAATACTCATAAAGATCATCATACAGCTATTACTACTACACACACTTACGATGATAGAGAAAGAACAGTAAATCATGCGAAAAATGCCGGTATTTCTCCATGTTCCGGTGTCATTGCAGGAATGGGAGAGACAGATGAACAGTTAGTGGAGACATTTTTTGCTTTAAAAGAATTGGATGCTGATTCCGTTCCAGTCAACTTTTTACATCCTGTACAAGGGACGCCGTTAGGAGAACTAGACGGAGTTGCTCCGCTGCGGTCGTTAAAAATACTTGCTGCAGCCAGATACATTCTGCCCGATAAAGAAATCAGGGTTTCTGGTGGACGAGAGGTTAACATTCGTTCATTGCAGCCTTTAACATTATATGCTGCAAACTCTATTTTTGTAGGCGATTATTTAACAACAGGAGGACAGAAAGTAAAAGAAGATCATCAAATGATTGAAGATATGGGCTTTAAAGTCGAACAATATGCTGTACCAGAACCATCATAATAGCAAGCTCGGCCTCCAAGCAGGCCGGGCTTTTTTAGCAGGCTATTCTTTCTAAAAATATTTAAGGGAAATCTCTAGGAGAAAGGAAGCGCTCGCGGTATAATATAGGTGGTGAATAAGTATCGTATAAATGAAATCAGAAAGGAGGAGGATCATCGTGGAACTTACAGAAGGATTGTTAACGAGACGGACCATACATACTTTTACAGACGAACCGGTAGACCCGTCTATTATTGAAAAAGCGATTCATTGTGCCGTTCATGCGCCAAATCATAAAATGACAGAACCGTGGCACTTTTATGCCATAACGGGTAAGACCAAAGAAAGATTGGCCAAAAGACGCAGTCAATTAAAGATAGAAAAATTTATAGACCAAGATTCAGAACGAGCTAAAAAAGCTAAAGAACAGGCGTATAACTTTATGGCAGAGCTTCCCTGGGTAATCGCTGTTACTGCTCACCGTTACAGCGTAGATCCAGTACGTGAAAAAGAAGATTATGCGGCTGCATCTTGTGCCATTCAAAACTTCATGCTTGCCGCCTGGGATGAAGGTGTAGGCACGAAATGGGCAACCGATCAGCTTGTGAAAGACAAAAAAGCAAGAGAAATTATTAATCCCGGAGAAGAAGAAGAGATTATTGGTTTTCTTTTCATGGGCTATCCAAAAGAGATTCCAAAACTAAAATCACGGCATGAACAAGATTGTATGAGCTGGCTCGACTGAGGAGGAGGAGACACCATGAGGAAAATACTATTACTTGCAGCTGCACTGCTGGTGCTGATTGTAGCTTCTGGATTTTTTATTCCAATTCAGCTCAGTGCACCGCCAGATGCCCGTACTATTGTTGATCATACAAATCATACATATGTTACGCCTCCGTGTTTTAATGACGCGGAAGTAAGTAACTACCTCCAAGAAACGGATTATGCTCATGCCCAGGAGTTAGAATATGAACCGGAATCTTCATGTACCGAAGAAACCCTGACAGAAAAAAATGTGCCAATTAATATAGCGTTATTAAAGACGATTGGTATAACAGAAACCAAATGGGATGATGAAACAATATGGGGATAATTAAAAGGGGATATCTCTGGTTTTATTAAGCACGTAACAGAACGATAGACAGAAAAGGAGCGATTGGCGGATGACTACCTCTCACACATTCATAGGCATATGAACTGTGTTTATTGAAGTAAAAAGCCCTTTGTGATGATTTGTTACGTGTGATAAGCTAATATTTGTGGAATTTTCTGATAAACAAAGTGCGGACGACAATTAAAGCATAGGAGATGTATAAAAGAGATGAAAGTAGCTAAATTCGGAGGCACTTCTCTTGCCAGTGCAGAACAAATTAAAAAAGTAACAAACATCGTTACCTCTGATACAGACAGAAAGTTTATCGTTGTATCAGCTCCAGGTAAACGCAGCGATGACGATACTAAAGTAACGGATTTATTGATTAATCTTGGCGAAACTTTTCTAAAGAAAGGAAAAGCAGAAGCGCCTTTACAGGCAGTTGTAGAACGTTATCGTGATATTGCGGAAGGACTTGGACTGGATGAAGATATTGTCCACACCATTGAAGACGACTTGCGGAGCCGACTTGCTTATGATCCATCGAATGAAGGACAGTTTATGGATCAGTTGAAAGCAAGCGGGGAAGACAATAATGCTAAAATTATTGCTCGTTATCTGCAAAGTACTGGATTTGTCGCGGAATATGTTCATCCGGAACAGGCCGGCTTATACGTTAGTGATACACCAGGTAATGCTCAAGTGCTTCCAGAAGCATATGACCATTTGTATAAATTGCGGGAAAAAAGCGGTATTTTAATTATCCCTGGATTTTTCGGTTATTCAAAAGAAGGTCGTCTTGTGACATTTCCGCGTGGCGGATCAGATATTACAGGATCGATTGTAGCGGCTGGAGTTCAAGCTGAGCTGTATGAAAACTTTACGGATGTTGATTCTGTGTTTGCTGCAAATCCGAAAGTTGTAGACAACCCTTGTTCTATCAAGCGGATGACTTATCGTGAAATGAGGGAGCTGTCTTATGCAGGCTTTGGTGTATTTCATGACGAAGCACTTATTCCGGCATTTAAAAAGAATATCCCGGTTTGTGTAAAAAACACAAATAACCCATCGGCAAGCGGAACGATGATTATTAATGAACGGGAATACACCATGAATCCAATCATTGGTATTGCCGCAGAAAAAGGCTTCAGCACCATTTATGTACGTAAGTATCTTATGAACCGTGAAGTTGGTTTTGGGCGCAGGCTCCTTCAAATTATTGAAGACGAAGGAATTTCCTATGAACATATTCCTTCTGGTATTGATGATACTTCTGTTATATTAGATGACAGCCAGTTAACACTGCAAAAAGAAGCTACTATTATCCGCCGGATTATGGATGAGCTAGATGCGGATGATGCGTATATCGAAGACGGTTTTGCCATGATTATGCTGGTCGGAGAAGGCATGCATGAAACCGTAGGCATCGCATCAAGAGCGACAAAAGCTATTTCCGAACAAGGTGTTAATATTGAAATGATTAACCAGGGTTCATCAGAAGTATCGTTGTCATTTGGTATTCACGAAGATAACGTCGACCGAGCGATTCGCGGGTTATATGAAGAGTTCTTCAGTACAAAAGAAGTACTGCAGTAAGTAAAAAGGAGCTCCTTTCCATGCTGTTTGGAAAGAGCTCCTTTATTCTACTTAATTCGTTCACGCTTCTCTTCTAGCAGCAATTCTTTTAACTCCTGAACTTCCCTCTGCAAATCTTCAATTTGATTTTCATTCGTAAATGGAGTAGGTTCTTTCTTTTTCTCATCTTTATCGCTGCCAGGTAATTCCATTTCGTTCGCTTTTTCCACATTACTGACAATAACACCAATGAATAGGTTAAAGATAACAAAGGTGCCTACAAGAACAAAGCTGACAAAATAAACCCAGGCCATCGGCGACTGTTCAAATATTGGACGCATGACCGCACTAGCCCATGATTCCAAAGTAACAACCTGGAAGAGCGTTAATAAGGATAACTGCAGGTTGCCAAAGTATTCTGGTGCAATTTCCTGATAAAGCATCGTTCCAATGACAGCATAAATATAAAAAATGATGCTCATTAAAATAATTATGTTACCCAGCGCTGGAATGGTTAATAAAAGTGCATCGACAAGCCGGCGAAGGGAAGGTATGACAGATATAGCCCGCAGTACACGCAGTACTCTTAAAATCCGGAGTACGGTAACAAAATGGGCCCCTGCAAAAACATGTCCGGCAAACACGATGAGAAAGTCAAACCAATTCCACGTACCTTTAAAAAAGCTTGGCCATGGCTTCGCGGCAATCAAACGAAGAAGAATTTCTATAGTGAAAATCCATAAAAGGATCCGGTCTGCCAAATAAAAAAGGGGGGCATTTTCTTGATACACTGCAGGAAATGTTTCAAGGCCCACAATGGCAGCGTTAATAAGGATAAAAATCATTACGGTGTTTATAAACGCTCGGTGTTCAACCAGGCGGGATATATTATTTCTAAAACGGTCTACAGCCTCGCTGTTCATAAGAGTTGGTTTTCCTCTCCTTTAACGTTTATGTAATGTTAGTGCCTATTAAATTTTACTAAAAGAATAACAGAGAAGAAAGGGATAAGAAGTGAAACAAATGAAGAAACGGTGAAAATTAGCGGCGAGGGTAAATGAAGAAAGAACGAGGAAGTTTTTCATTTATACTTTAACCGACTTCCACTACTTCCTGCCACCCCTTAACATACAAATAAGCTGCCCGTGTTGGACAGCTCATTTATTTATTGAGAGTAAGAAATGGGGCTGCGTGTGTTGGACCCTAATTCTTTTGATCGTTTAATTGCTTCTTCAATGCTGTTTTTGAAATTTTCTTGAACATTATGGTGTTCAAGCATTTTAAACGCTGCTTCGGTCGTTCCGCCGGGACTCATCACTTCGTTATACAAGGCACTTGGAGACTGATCTGTATGCTGCAGACGTTTAGCTGCTCCTGAGAGAGTTTGAATAATTAATTCTTTCGCTTCTGTTTCAGGAAGGCCTGCTTCTTTTGCAGCTGTTTCCATTGCTTCTACAAAATAATAGAAATATGCGGGACCGCTGCCTGAAATCCCGGTGACGGCATCCATTTTTGATTCATCAAAAATAGTTACGGTTCCAATAGCTGCAAATAAAGCAGAAGCTGTATCCAGGTGGTGGGGGCTTGCATAATAGCCCTGGCATAATGCGGTAGCAGACGCATTAACCTTTGAAGAGGTATTAGGCATAGCTCTAACGACAGCCGTTTTTTTACCGAACAGTTCTTCTATATAATGAGTTGAAATGCCTGCTAAAACGGAAATGATCAAATGATTTTCCGTAACATTTTCTTTTATAGAAGCAATACCATCTTCCACATGCATTGGTTTCATTGCTAAGATTACAATGTTTGCTTTTTTTATAGCTTCCTCTTTTGAATCAGCAGTGCTCACATTGTAACGTTCGCTTAAATCATCCAGCCGTTTGTATTGTGTTTTATTGGTGACAATAATTTGTTGTGGTTTGACGAGCTTTTCAGAGAGCAGTCCGCCGAGGATAGATTCTGCCATCGATCCTGCTCCAATAAAAGCAATCGTTTTGTTCTCAAGCATCTTGTTCTCCTCCTATTCTTTTATTTGGCCATTACCAGATATAATATATTTTGAGGAAGTCAGCGCCTTCAGACCCATCGGTCCACGAGCGTGAAGTTTTTGGGTGCTGATCCCGATCTCTGCTCCAAACCCGAATTCATCGCCGTCTGTAAATCGTGTAGAGGCATTATGATATAAAGCAGCAGCGTCAATCTGGCTGAGAAATAGGTTTTTGTTTTTCTCTGTTTCTGTAATAATAGCTTCGGAGTGACCTGTTCCAAACTGCTTAATGTGATCGATTGCTTCATTCGTGTTCTCAACACTTTTTACCGCTGCAATTAAGTCAAGGTATTCTTCCTGCCAGTCTTCTTTACTTGCTTCCTGTACGTTAGGGTGCAATCTTTGAATAAAAGCGTCTCCTCTTATTTCCACACCTTTATTAAACAACGCTTCGATAAGTTCTTTTCCGTTTTCTTCGGCCCATTTCTTATTTACAATAATTGTTTCGGCAGCGTTACAAACAGAAGGGCGCTGAGTTTTTGCATTTACCGCAATAGAAATGCCCATCTCTTTATCTGCCGTTTCATCAATATATACGTGGCAGTTGCCAACACCAGTTTCTAGCACCGGGACGGAGGAATTTTTCACAACTGCCTGAATAAGCCCGGCCCCGCCTCTTGGAATGAGGACGTCAAGATATTCATTCATCGTAAACATTTCGGAAGCAGCTTCTCTTGATGTATCTTCAGCCAGCTGTACTGCTTCTGTGGTTACATTTTGAGAACGCAACACTTTGTGGATAGATGCCACCACAGCTTTATTAGAGTGATAGGCAGAGGAACTACCTCTTAAAAAGGCGGCATTGCCTGTTTTTATACAAAGCCCGGCAGCATCTGCTGTCACATTAGGCCTAGCTTCATATATAATACCGGCCACCCCTAATGGTACACGGATACTTTGAATGTACAGGCCGTTCGGACGGTCCCAGCTTTCTATTTCTTCTCCTATCGGATCTTCAAGAGATGCAACCTGCCTGAACCCATCGGCCATGTTATTAATTCTCTCAGGAGATAATCGAAGACGATCGAGAAGTGCGGCAGATAATCCATTTTTCTCTCCTGCGAGTAAATCTTTTTCGTTTTCCTTTAATATATCCTGTGTATCTTTTTCAAACTGTTCACCCATAGCGTATAATAGGTTATTTTTTTCTTCTGTTGAAAGTTGAGAAATTTGTTCGGCTGCTTTTTTTGCTTTTTTTCCTTGCTCTAGCATAACTCCCATATTATATCCTCTCCTTTGAAATATTTACCCATTCGTCACGGTGAATCACTTCCGCTCTGTTTGTTACGGTAAGTGCTGCTGCATCACTTGTTGACTTTCCTTTAATTTCTTTAATTTCTTCTGCAGACATGTTGACCTGTCCTTTTCCTATTAGTTGCCCTTTTGTGTCTTTTACTTCTACGACGGCTCCGCTTTCAAATGTGCCATGTACCTTTGTAATTCCTGCTGGAAGCAGGCTTTTTCCTTTGTTTAAAAGAGCAGCCTTAGCTCCGTTATCAATAATCAGCTCACCGGCAGGCAGGGAATGAAGGGCCAGCCATTGTTTCTTGCTGTTTAATATAAAGCCTCCTGGAAAACCGATGTATGTTCCGTCTCCTTTTCCTGCAAGAATGTCAGTTAAAAAGGCCGAGCCGTGCCCAGTACCAATAAAGACTCGGACTCCAAGCGAAAGGGCAGTCTCAGCAGCTTCGAGTTTTGACCTCATGCCGCCGGTACCGACGCTGGTGCCGGCTTCACCGGCTTGTTCGTAAAGATCAGGGCTGATTTCTGATAAAAAATGATACCGTTTGGCTCCGGGATTGGTTTTTGGGTTAGAATCGTAGATACCATTTATATCTGTTAGAATCATTAAGCAATCAGCGTGGACCAATCCTCCGACAAGTGCGGACAGCATGTCATTGTCTCCAAAAGTAAGCTCATCCACTGCAATCGAATCATTTTCATTTATAATAGGCAGCACCCAGCGGTGCAGTAATTCGGACAAAGTCGAATAGGCATTTTGGTATTGAGACTTATTGGAGAAATTACTTCTTGTTAACAATATTTGTCCTGTTTCTATGCCATATTGGTTAAAGGCCTCTGTATAGGCTTGCATTAATAATCCTTGGCCGACTGCAGCAGCAGCTTGTTTGCCGGCAACAGTAACTGGCCTGGAAGGATATTTCAGACCCGAAAATCCTGCAGCTACAGCTCCAGATGATATAAGAATAACCTGATGACCGGCATTTCTTAACTCGGCTATAGCTGTTGTATATCCATTTAATTTTTCCCGGCTCAATTCACCCCCGGGATTCGTCAAGGAACTGCTTCCTATTTTGACAACAATGCGTTCTTTTTTCATAGGATCACCTTAGTTTGTAATAAAATAAAAAAACTCTTCTGTCCTCGTTAAAGGACGGAAGAGTTTGGTTCCGCGGTACCACCTTTATTGAAATACGCGGCGCAAACTAGCATACTGCCTCCTGCATACGTATTCCCTCTTTCTCCTGTATCGAAGGAGTAGACGGTCAGGTTATTTCCCTGACAGCTCCAGGGCGGGTTCAGAGACAATTCTTTCTGCAAAACCTTTCAGCCGGGGGCTTTGCTCTCTGTTGAAGTTTGTTCTCTTACTATTCCCTTTCAAAGCCAGAATATGTGAAGTCGTGTATGTATTATATAGACTTTTTACTGTTAATAAAATAACATGTTTAGTTATAATATTATGTGAAAATTTCTCCCGTTTTGTCAAGGAGTTGAGTCAAGTTTTATATCTTTTTAGGAGGAATTGCTCCAATGGCTGTAAAAGGAAAAGTGATTGTAATTACAGGGGCGTCAAGCGGCATCGGTGCTGCATTGGCAAAAAAAGCAGCAGAAAAAGGCCATTATCCTGTTTTAATTGCTAGATCTAAAAATAAATTAGAAAACTTAAAAGAAGAAATAGAAAATAAAGGGAAAAGTTGTTCCATTTATCAAATAGATGTAACGAATGAACAGGAAGTCAACCAATTCGTTATTTTTCTTCATGAATTATTTTCGAAAGTGGATGTATTAATTAACAATGCTGGGGTAGGCAGATTTGCTCTTACAGAAGATTTGACCGTAGAAAAAACGAAAGAAATGTTAGAAGTAAACGTGCTGTCTGTGTTCTATCTCGTAAAAGCTGTACTCCCCGCAATGAAAAAGAACAGGAGCGGGCATATCATAAACATAGGATCTCAGGCAGGACGTCTCGCTACTCCGAGATCATCCATTTATGCAGCCAGTAAACACGCCTTAATTGGCTTTAGCAATGCCTTGCGATTAGAAACAGAGCCATATCATATCTATGTGTCTACTGTTAATCCAGGCCCGGTTCGAACGCCATTTTTTCAAAAAGCAGACCCAAGCGGCAATTATGAAAAAGCTGTAGAGAAATTGTTTATTGAACCCGATGACTTAGCAAAAAAGGTCATGCATATAATAGAAAAGCCAAAACGTGAATTAAATACGCCCTGGTGGATGGCATGTCTCTCTAAATTGCATGGCCTTTTTCCTAGTTTAATTGAAAGAGCAGGGAAAAAGCAATTCCAAAAGAAGTGAAGTGATATATAATTATATTATGTAAACTAAAATAAGCGGTTTCTGCCTGTTAAATAAGGAAACGTTGCTGATGACTGGCTCGACATGCTAGACTATAGTCAAATCTTTGAAAGGGAGATCGTCTAATGTTTACAGAAAGAACCGGTATAGCAGTCTGGCTTCATTCAACTAAGCACGTGCGTCAGCTGCGAAAATATGGAGTGATTCATTACGTATCCAAAAGCATGAAGTATGGTATTTTATACTGTAACCAAAAAGAGGTAGAGGAAACACTTCGTATTTTGAACTCTCTACCTTTTGTAGAAAAAGCAGAACAGTCGATGAAACCGGAAATTCGTACAGAATTTAGCGGACCGGTACATCCTAAAGAAAAATCATTTGAATATAATGTAGGTATTTAAGGCTGCTTATTCTTTCCTGCCAGGGAAGAGGGCAGCTTTTTTATAATTCTTAAGAATGGTATGACTATGGACATGAGCCTTCCTTTTAAGCCAGTTTTTATTAAATGCACACTGTTTGTTTCGTTATACGAAGTGTTATATAATGGCTTCGTAGAAAGAAGGGATTCTCTTTCATGATAGATTGGAAGAAAAATTTATATATTTTAACCGCGTCTTTATTTATCGTTATGGCAGCTATGACAATGATCATTCCATTTTTGCCTCTTTATCTACAAGAACTTGGCGTAACCGATCCTGAGCAGGTAAGCATCTGGTCAGGTGTTATTTTTGGAATAAACTTTTTTAGTGCTTTTCTTGTTTCCCCTTTGTGGGGGAGACTCGCGGACCGTCATGGAAGACGAATGATGGTGCTTCGCTCGGGATTTGGAATGGCGGTTGTTATGATTCTTATGGGATTTGCAACAGGACCATGGAGCTTGTTCTTTTTTCGTTTATTAAACGGAACCATTTCTGGGTTTAATCCGGCTTCGATTGCGCTCGTATCTACAAACACTCCCAAACAGCACGTGGGATATGCGCTAGGCATATTACAGGCAGGTGCGGTCGCTGGAAGTATCTGCGGCCCATTATTTGGCGGGTTGATGGCTGAAATTTTAGGTTTCCGTGCTATATTTAACATTACAGGGATATGTATAGCAATTGCTGCGCTGACTGTTACTCTTTTTGTAAAAGAAGAGTTTACTCCTCCAGAAAATGAAGGAAAAACAAGCACATGGCAGGACTTCAAAACAGTTACGGCTATTCAGCCCATCCCTTTTGTATATGTCATTATATTTATTATTCAATTTGCGTTAATCGGGGTGAATCCGCTTGTTTCTTTATTTGTAGAAGATTTAAGCGGCGGAAAAAACAGTGCTTTTTATGCCGGTCTAGCTGTGTCAGCGATGGGGTTTGCTAATATGCTCACATCTCCGCGTCTTGGCAAATTGAGTGACAAAAAAGGTGCACAGTATGTATTATACGGTTCATTGCTTGGTGCTGCTCTGTTTTCTATACCGCAGGCCTTTGTGACAGAGCTATGGCAGTTAATTGTAATGCGGTTTATGACAGGGCTGTGTTTAGGAGGATTGCTGCCAGCGGCGAATACATTAATTCGTCAGCTTGCACCAGAAGGAATGGAAAGCAGGACCTATGGGTTTTCAAACAGCTTTTTATTTCTAGGGTCCATGCTTGGGCCGATGATTGGCGGCATGATAGCTGCTGCAGCTGGTGTGAGAGGTTTATTTATATTATCAGCACTGCTACTAATTGTCGGTGTTTTTGTAATGAGACACCAAGTCGTACCAAGGTTAAAATAACGAAATTTGCTTTATTTAACCATAATGCTTTTCCTAAAAAAAAGGCTGTTCCTTAGGGTGCGGGAACAGCCTTGCCCGAATAACCGGGCTATGGGAGAGGAGAAACCGGAGGAAGAGCTTATGGGGAAACGTAAGCCTTCTCCGCGGTTGTCAGCAACATGGAATCATGCTGCTGTTTGTCAGTATGGACGTTGGCTTTTATTTTTATACACGGAAATTTTATTTTTTCGTTATAGGAAATTGTTTGCCCGTTCCCTTTTTTATGGTAGGATTAGGTCGATACCATCAGACAAAGTTGGTTAAATGTAGTATTCTAATAATAAATTGCTGCAGAAACTGTATAGCAGGCTCGGCGGAATTGTCTGGCAAATGAAGGAATGTGAATGAAATGCGAGTTATCTCTGGAAAATATAAAGGAACTACCTTGAAAGCGGTACCGGGGATGAAAACGAGACCCACTTCTGATAAAGTAAAAGAAGCACTTTTTCATCGTATCGGCCCTTACTTTAGTGGAGGAAGCGGACTTGATTTATATGCTGGCACCGGAAGTCTTGGAATTGAAGCCATGAGCAGAGGCTTTTCCTCCTTTGTATTTGTCGATAAAGCTCCTCAGGCTGTGAAGGTGATAAAAACGAATGTAAAAGCCGCGGGTTTGAATGGGTCGTGTGAAGTTTATCGTAATGATGCCAAACGGGCTCTTGCAGTTCTTACGAAAAGAAAAAAGTCATTTGATCTGATTTTCATGGACCCGCCATACGCTCATCAGGATCTGGCTGGTATGCTTCAGACTATTTCGGAGACAGGACTAATAACTCCTGGCGGCCAAATCGTTTGTGAACACCGTTCTTCCACAGCACTGCCAGATACCGTTGCATCATTAAATAAACAAAACGAGGACATATATGGAGATACAGGCGTTTCTATATATGGTTTGGAAAAGTAAAGGAGGGAAGGTAGATGGCTTCGGTAGCTGTTTATCCTGGAAGTTTTGATCCTGTAACAAATGGACATATCGATATTATTGAAAGAAGCGCAAAAGTATTTGATAAGGTAGTAGTAGCCGTATTACATAACCGCAATAAAGTTCCATTGTTTTCTGTAGAAGAGCGTGTCGCAATGCTTGAAGCTTCTATTTCCTACATACCAAATACGGAAGTTGACTCGTTTAATGGTCTGTTAATTGATTACATACGTGCTAAAAACGCAAAAACTATTGTAAGAGGGCTTAGAGCGGTGTCGGATTTCGAATATGAAATGCAGGCGGCCTCGATTAACCGAAAGCTTGACCCAGATATAGAAACGTTTTTCATGATGACAAACAATCAATATTCCTATTTAAGCTCTAGCATTGTAAAAGAAGTGGCAAAATATGAAGCTAATGTTCAGGATTTGGTTCCTTCTGTTGTACAAAAAGCTATTCGTGAAAAATACAGCCATTTATCAGAATAAACGAAAAAAAGGGTGTGCCCAAAGTGTTTCACTTGTTAAGGGCTGCCCTTTTTTTTGGTTATGGTGCTTTTTTCACAATAAGACAAAGCATAAAATTTTATTGTTTAACCGTACTATCAAGCGGACATCTTTAAAAGACGATAAGTCAGTTAGAATGAAGCATTCTGAAATGGATGATATACAAGTATAGAAAAAGAGCGCCGATCGTAATATAGCCTCCATAAACAGACAACCATGTTCCAATCGTCTGCCAGGAAGTTACGACAAAGGAAGTGGCTATTTCCCCGCTGTAAACAGGTTGTTCCATTTGTCTTATATAGAAGGGCTCCCATAATAAATAAGTAAGAAAAGCTGCTAAAAAACCATGCAGCCACCTGGCGGCAAAAAAAGGGCCGAATCGAATATCCGTCTCAGCCAGCAAGCTTGCTACTTGAGCTTGTACGGAAAAACCACTGAAGCCCAGAACAAAGGCTGTAATAATTGCTTTTTCCAGCATATCCGTATTATTTAGATCACTGATCAGCTTGCTTCCTACAGTAATTTCGAAAAATCCAGACAGCCAGGGAAAAGCAAGTTCCGGGCTGAATTGAAGCAGCGATAAAACCGAACCAGGCAGCAGAGCAATATAGTGAATAGTACCGGTTACTTTTAAAATTCGGTACAACACAGAAAATAAAATAATAAAGCCGCCGATCATAAACAGGGTGTGAATAGAAGTGGTCACCGCATCTCCCAATTTTTTGCCGAGCGGCCGCTCATCTTGTTCCTGATCTTTTTTCAATGCTTGAAAGGCCGTTTTTAAAGAAGCAGAAGAAGCCGCAGGAGAAGAAGGCGGAGAGTTTCTTTTATAAAAACGCATAAAAATCCCGACTAATGTGTTCGCTCCATAATGACAAATGGCAAGAAGTATACCAAGCGCTGCGTCTTGAAAAAAACCAACGGCTACAGCTCCGCAAATAAAAAGCGGGCTTGAGGAATTCGTGAAACTAACGAGTCTTTCTGCCTCTTCTCTCGTTAACTTATTTTGTTTACGCAATTTTACTGTAAACTTTGCTCCTGAAGGAAATCCTGCAGACAGTCCCATGGCCCAAACGAATCCGCCGCTTCCTGGAATATTGAACAGCGGCCGCATAAGAGGTTCTAATAAAACTCCTAAAAAGCTAACGACCCCAAAAGCAATTAATAGCTCTGCTGTAATAAAAAAGGGAAGAAGGGAAGGGAAAACCGAGTCGCTCCACATCGTCAAGCCGCTTTTAGAAGCTTCTAACACATCTTTAGGAAATAATATCAAGCATATTGCAAATATAAAGAGCCCAAGCGCCGCGCTGAGCATCCGTAAGTCTTTCCATTTCAAAATGGATTGCCTCCTTCAAGCGTGGTTATAATAGTAACTGTACAAGGATTACTTCATTGCTTCTATATAAGTTCATGATAATATGAGAATATATGTTCTTGTGGCGCTATCCAGGATGAAACGATGTTCATAACTGCAAAAGCATGGTTCTTGGTATTTAAAAATAAGGAAACGCTTGTTCTTTTTATCTGCCAGGAATTTCCTCCTGAAATCATGTTAGAATGAAAACACCCGTGATAAGCACGGTAGGTTGTCCTTATACATGAATATGTAAAAGCTGGCATAGTTTAGACCATATTCATGCTTGTTTCTAAAGAAATCATTTGAAAACAGGGGCAAGGGGGTTCATTACATTGAAAGAAAATCGCCCATGCATTGGCCTCGCCTTAGGTGCGGGAGGTGTTCGGGGATACGCACATATCGGAGTACTCGAGAAGCTGATAGAAAATAATATACCTGTAGATATGATGGCTGGAAGCAGCATGGGCGGTCTGGTTGCGGCTTTATATGGAGCAGGGCACGAGCCTGAAACATTAGAAAAGTTTGCCCGGCTTTTTAAAAGAAAGTTCTATCTTGATTTTGCTGTACCAAAAATGGGCTTAGTACAAGGACAGCGAGTCAAAGATCTTATTTTTATGCTTTCTAAAAAAATGAATATTGAAGATATGAGACTGCCAGTAGGTATTGTGGCAACAGATCTTACTTCTGGGGAAGCGGTTGTTTACAGAGACGGGTGTGCCGCTGATGCTGTACGGGCCAGCATTTCCATACCAGGTATCTTTGTTCCTGAAAATTATAAAGGACGTACACTTGTAGATGGCGGTGTGGCTGATAGAGTGCCTGCTAGTACTGTCCGCCAGATGGGAGCAGACATAACGATTGCAGTAGATGTGTCTTTTTATAATAAAGAACCAGTGATTGGTTCGATATATGATGTAATTATGCAAAGCATGGATATTATGGGGAAACAATTAATAAAATACAGAGAAGTAGACGCTGATGTACTTATTAAACCAATCTCCTCTTATTACAATGCTGTTGTTTTTGAAAATGTAGATGAATTAATAGAAGCAGGAAGAGAAACAGCTGAAAAGTATATTCCAGAAATTATAGAGAAGATGAATGAGTGGAAGGGGACCAGGAATGGCAGCTAATAATAAAACAGGGATCCGCAGAAGCTGGGTTTTGCTCATCGTTTTAATCATCATTCTTGCATTAAATCAAATTCCATTGCCGTATTTTTATTCCCAGCCAGGCGAGGCCACCCCGCTGGAAGATATGATTACAGTAGAAGAAGGATTCGGGGAAGAAGGCCAATTTTACTTAACGACGATAAGACAGCGCAGGGCAAATATTCCTTTATACATTTGGGCTCAGTTTTCCGACTACCGGGAAGTTGTACCAGCGGATTTGTATTTACAAGAAGATGAGACCGATGAAGAGTATTTTCACCGCCAGACCATGATGATGGATAGTGCTCAGGAAGCTTCTAAAATGGTCGCATATGAAAGGGCTGGTTTTGAATTCGACGTCGACTACAAAGGGATTCGGGTAACAGAAGTTATCGAAGAAATGGATGCAGCGGAGCATTTGCAGGAAGGTGATTTGATTACTGCATTAAATGGTGAGTCTCTGCAAAGGCTTGAAGAGATGAATGCTTTATTAGAAGATAAAGAAAAAGGAGAAGAAGTAGAGTTGACCGTTCAAAGAGACGGCGAAACGAAGACAGAAACGGTTAAAATTGATACATTTCCAGAAGAAATGGACGCAGCAGGTAATACAGGTCTTGGTCTGCTTTACCCATTTACTCAAAGGAATGTCCATTTTGATCCAGAGGTAACGATTGAAGCAGGGGCCATTGGAGGACCTTCTGCTGGTTTAATGTTTGCCCTTGAAATATATAATCAATTAACCGAAGGAGATCTTACCGGCGGCTTGGATGTTGCAGGGACCGGCAGTATTGATGATGAAGGTAAAGTAGGAAGAATCGGTGGAATTCCCCAAAAAATTGTCGCTGCTGATAAATCAGGTGTCGATATCTTTTTTGCCCCGGATGATGAATTAGCTTCTCCATCTAACTATGAGACGGCTGTTGAGACTGCGGAAGATATAGGCACGGACATGAAAATTGTACCTGTAAAAGAGTTTGAGGATGCTGTTTCCTATCTAGAAAATAGATAGGAAGAAAAAACGGCAAGTGAAGAGGAGAATGCATCTTAAGAAGAAGGTCCAAAAAATAAATTAATTTACAGCACGTACTAAGGGAATCATTGTCTTCTTCACCTTCCGTTGTCCCTCTTTAAAGACAACTAGCGGAACAAATGTTCGTGGAAGCCTCCAAATTCAATGGGCTAATATTGGTTTACTTTTTCTAATCCAAGAAAAAGTAAACCTCATTATTTCGTTAGCCTTAAAAACGTACCAAAGGCAGCCCCTCCCACCATAACTGTGGCCTGTACCACTAAGTTGCATAAGTCAGATTATCCTCTCTCATTAATTTCCCTATTATTCTCTTCTAGAGAAAAAAACAGGCGGCAGTTGATATTCTTCCTGCCATTTTGCAACTCTTTGCGAAGTTGATAACGGGCAGTAATAAGCGAGAGCAGCCCTTTCATCGAGTTTTTGCTGTGGTGTTTTTTGCTTAGGGAGGTTCGTGAACATGGGCAGGTCTACTTGTTTCTTTATACGGCTTAAATAAGACTGCCCCGTTTCATTCATTCCCAATATACGAATGTGGTCGGCCTGTTGATGTATTAATGCTTCGTCTGCTTCTGTTTTGGTCGTACTCGTTAATATTTGGACAGCGAGCCGCTGCAGTCTTGTCCATGTATATCGCTTTGTTTTTAAAGCACTCATAAAGGACTCAAAGGTATTATGCTTTTTAATAAGCGAGCGAAAGCGATGGTGAAGTCCTTCTTCAGCTTCATAGATCTGTTCTAAAAAGGAAGGCGGTAGAGTGAGTGTTTTAGCTTGTAATGCTGGAAAATAATGCTCCCAATGCACAAAAGAAGTGTTATCCTTTAAATACATTTCCATCTGGGTTCTAGTGGTTTTGGGCATCGTATGTGCTATCTCTGCCGGGCTTTTTTCTAGTTCTATAAGAGAACGTCTAATGCTGGTTGCACTGGCGATGGCTTTATCAGAAACCTGTTGATCATGGAAGCCTGCTTTCGTTCGTGGAATGGTTTCTGGTTTTATAGAACTGCCAAGCTCATGGACTGCACGAATATAATGATAGCCTAATATGTTGTTAGGCTGGCTTAAATCAGGCCATTGTTTATCCGGATCAAGCTTTAAAAAAGCTAACGAAGCTGCTTTAGGATAGCTGCAGCCCTCACGAATGAACTGTTTAATATATTGATTGTATATTTCATCATTCGCTTGAAGAAAGTACAGCAATTGAAGAAACGGCTCAATGTCCCCATGTTCGCTGCCGAAACAAAGAACATCTGCTCCAAGGTGGTCTAGAACAGAGACTGCCCCTCTTGCAAACCAGCTTGCATGCTGACTTGAAAAAATATAAGGGAGCTCGATAACTAAGTCAGCACCTCCTTGAAGTGCCATCATGGTTCGTTCTCTTCTAGGCATAAGAGCTGGCTCGCCTCGCTGCAGGAAATAGCCGCTCATCACACAAATAACAACGTCTGCATTTGTTTTTATTTTGGAAGAGTGAAGATGATAAGCATGACCATTATGAAATGGATTGTATTCAACAATTAAACCAAGTGCTTTCATAGGTTCCTCCCTAGTACTTCTTAAATAATAGACAGGGTACAAATTGTTTGAAACATACATCTTTTTCTTACAAATTAGGCATGTTATGATAAACTAACTGTCCATTGAGATATCATTTTGTGCATATCCAGCGAATGACTTTTCGCTGTTTACGCTTTTCTAACCTTAGTATAATGTAAAGAAAAAATGTTGACAAATAGGTATATGGTGGATATAATTACTCTTGTTGCCTAGAGGTGATACCCAATGAAATGGAGTATACAACAACTACTTGCAAAAAGACATGAAGGCTTGACGGTGGACGAACAGGTAGATGTAACGGAATTAATAGACCGTGATCGAGAGATTAGGGATATTACGCCTGTACAGGTAACAGGAAACGCAGCGTTTTCTGGTGAAACGGTCACCTTTCATTTGCAAATTAAAGGATCGATGACGCTGCCTTGTTCCCGGACGCTTGCTGATGTAAATTTTCCTTTTGATATAGAAGCAGTGGAGCGTTTTCGTTTAGATGGCATGCCTGTTGATGAAGAGGATATTACTCTTCATGAGCCGGAAAACGGTTATGTTGATCTGCTTCCGTATATTAAAGAAAGTATTCTGCTTGAATTACCCATTCAAGTTTTTGCAGAAGGAATCGATGAAAAAGAAGCTCCAGCTCCGCAAGAAGGAAAAGATTGGGAAGTTATAATCCAGCAGGCAGCAGAAGACAAGAAAGCAGAAAAAGAAAATGACGTCGATCCTAGAATGGCTGATCTAGCTAATTTTTTTGACAAAAAGGAATAACTAGAGCGAAGGATTGGGATAGTTCTTGTTCTTCGTTATGAAAAACGCAACCCCTTAAAGGAGGTGGGAAGAATGGCAGTACCAAAAAGACGTACTTCTAAAACCCGCAAAAGACAACGCCGCACTCACTACAAAGTGGAAGTGCCAGGCATGGTAAAGTGTCCGGAATGCGGTGAAATGAAGCTATCTCACCGTGTGTGTAAGCATTGCGGTTCTTACAAAGGTGAAACGGTAGTGGAAAAGTAAGTTTGTTTAAAAAAGCTGTTTTACAAGGGAGGGATTTCTCTGTGTAAAAACAGCTTTTTTTTATCTTTACATCGGCTCTCGTTAAAAACCAATGCGGAGCACCTTTTGACACTTAGGAGGAGAAACCTAATGGAAAATAAAATAAACCTTAACAGAACAGATTTTTTTACATACGTGGAATTAAACCGGCCGGAAAAAAGGAACGCAATAGATTACGATGTAATAGAGCAATTAAATAATATTCTAGATGAAGTGAAGGAAAGAAAAGAAGATAAGTGTTTAGTTATTACCGGTGCAGGGGAGGAAGCTTTTTGTTCTGGAGGTGATCTCTCTGTTTTTCACGAGCTTTATACCAAAGAAGATGCATATGCAATGCTTTATCAAATGGGTCAGGTTTTATTTAAATTGTATGCGCTTAACATACCGACGATTGCACTTTTGAATGGTTTAGCAATCGGAGGGGGAGCAGAACTTGCAACTGCTTGTGATTTCCGCCTTGCAGGGACGCGGGCAAAAATAGGGTTTGTTCAAGGGAAACTTGCTATCACAACGGGATGGGGAGGCGCCTCCATGTTAATGGAACGGGTTAGTCCAGAAACGGCAATGGAGATGTTGTTGTCTTGCAATATATACTCTGCACAGCAGGCAAAGGATTTCGGATTAGTTCAGCAAGTACTAGATAGCAGTGATTTAAAAGCAGCCGCTGAACAACATTTTCACGAGTGGAAAAGTATTCCATCGCAAGTTCTAACCGCCTATAAGCAAAGAAAGCTGGATAAGACGGACCTTTCTTCTCTCAAAGAAAGAATTCATAATGAAGTGGAAGAATGCTCGATCCTTTGGGAAACAGATATTCATCATCAAGCAGTGGAAGCGTTTCGGCAAAGAAAACGATAACGAACGAGAACCTTTCCTTTCTTTTTCTTTTAAATGGAATATTTTTTTAAAAAGTAGGAGATAATCTTTTGATAGAGTTATTCTATCTTCTAGTTATTAATCATAGAAATAAAGAAAAAGATCGGAGGGATCACAATGGTATTATCACGTCAGGATGCTTGGTCTGCTGATGAAGATATCATGCTGGCTGAAATCGTTTTAAGACATGTGAGAGAAGGGAGTACCCAGCTGGCTGCTTTTCAGGAAGCGGGCGAAAAGCTTTCGAGAACAGCTGCAGCATGCGGTTTTCGCTGGAATGCATGTATTAGAAAAAAATACGAAGCAGCTATTGAATTAGCTAGAAAACATAAAGGAAACACAGGGAAGAAACAACCTGGAGCTATGGATGAAGAGATTGACAAACTAGTATATAATGATGCAAAAGAAAAGCAATCAGTAAAAACAACACAATCAAAGGTCGCTGCTGCTAATTATAGCATGGAGCCGGGCCACATGGCTGAGCAGTTAAACAGTACGGTTTCTTTTTTAAAGGAGCTTTCTCATTACTTGGAAGAAAATAAAGAACAACAAGCAGAACAGCTGCTAGAAAAAAAGAATGAGCTTCAGCGTGAGAAAGAAAAACTTGATAAAGAGCTGAATCAAGTAAAGAAAGATTTCAATCGATTAAAAGAAGATTACAAAGCTTTATTAGAAGTGATGGAAAAAGCGAGAGCTCTCTCAGAAGGTGCCATGCCATATTTAAGTGAAGACAGTGAGATGGAAGAAAGCGGCTAGGGATATATGCCGATGTTATTTAAAAAGAACCAGGGAGAATGAACAAAGTAAGTCTCATTCGTGTAACCCTGGTTCTCTTATATTTTCACAATTATTCAGGAGATAAGTTTGCTGTGTCGGAGGAGTCCGGCTGCTCTTGGGCTTGCACCCCTGCCGGATACCATACATATGGATTTTCGCCGCGGTCGCGTTCGGGGTTATACTCTACAGCTTCAAATCCCATCTTTTCCCAAAAACGATCGGAACGCTGGCGGGCATTTGTTTTAACGGGAAGATTAAAGCTTTTGGCATGATCAACAAGTGATTCTCCAAATCCTTTATTTCTATATGGTTCAAGCACTTCAAGCTTCCACAGTTCTAAATAATCCTGTGGCGGGTCAAAGTAGCGGTCAAACTTTTGATCAATCTTATATAAACACATTCTTGCTACAAGGCGGTCTCCATAGTAAATGCCATAAAAAGGAGACTCGCTGTCGTTTTCTATGATGTTTTCCTCTAATTCTTCTTTCATAGAAAGCTCTTGGGCCCCAATTTCTTTAAAGTTATTAAACTCTTCTAATGTTTTGTAATTCACAAGTAAGCGCTTCACATTATGTTTAGTCATGTTTAGCCTCCTCTGCATTGAACTTATATTAATTGTACTATACCCGTTAATACTTTTGGTGAAAGAACTGTTAATAATAAATATGCATAATTGTTTAAAAATTCAAACATAAATTCTCTTGATTAAAAAGGAAGAGTCGTATATGCTAAATTTTAGGAAATAAGCCTAAACTGCCTTACCGTCTTGACTGGTGTTTTCTATGGTGATCCCGGCGGTGCATGGCAGGAGAGGGAGTGACTGGTTTTGTTTGATGTGATGGTGTTTATGTTTGCAACCATTCTTACTCTCCCGTTTCTAGCCTGGTATATCGTATATATTATTACGGTAAAATGGACAAAAAGAAAAGGGAAAGCTGTCCGGCTTGCTGCAGACTTATCTACTATTCTATTCATAGCTTCGGTGCATTTTCTCGCCAATGCCATATGGGGAGAGTCTTTTTTTTGGGTGATTTTAATTATTATATTATTGATCGCTGCCATTTTTACTATTTTACATTATCGTTCTAGAGAAGAAGTCGAATTTGTTAAGCTTGTGAAAGGGATTTGGCGTTTTAATTTTTTTCTTTTTTTCAGTGGGTATTTATTTCTTTGCTTCTATGGGTTAGCAAGCCGCCTGCTTTCTGCTTTCCTTGCTTAAAACATCGTGATATGGTGATAAACAGAAACAATTAATGTGGGCTGCAGTAGAAAGGTTGGACGTACATGGATGTTTATGAAACAGATATGCCGCAATCTCACCCGTTTATAAGAGACTATCTGAAAAACATAGAGCAGGCATGCTCATTTTTCGATTACAGGATATCAGATAATGATTTCCGCCAGCGTTATAAAGAACTAAAGGACAGGTCATTTGATAAGGATGGTCTTTACCAGCATTTATATACATATAATAAGTCATTTGTTTATCACGAAAAGGCATTAGAAGAACTAGAAAAGCTTAAAAATCCAAATGCTGTAATGGTTGTTGCCGGGCAGCAAGCCGGACTTGTTACCGGGCCGTTATACACAATTTCAAAAGCAGTTACTGCTCTAAAAGAAGCGAAAAAACAAGAACAGCTGTTGGGAGTGCCGGTGCTTCCGTTGTTCTGGATTGCAGGAGAAGACCACGATTGGGAGGAAGTGAATCATGTCTTTCTCCCAGGAGAGGAGGCTCCGAAAAAGTACACCTATAAAGGCGGCTATTATCCGGGAGCACCCATTTCAAAGCAGCCTATTGAGGAAGAAGCTTTTGAAAAATGGTGGTACAAGGTGACGGAATGCCTGCCGGAGACAAACCATACAGAAGAAATTTATTATACTTTAAGAAACTTAGCAAACAGGTCTTTTACCTTTACCGATTTTTTTGGAGAAGTCATGCGCTGGCTTTTTAGGGATTCCGGCCTAATTTTGATGGATGCTGACCACCCTGAGATTCGAAATTTAGAAAAAGAGACTTTAGCCTCTTTACTAAAGGAATATAAAGAGGTGAAGGAAGCTGTACAACAAGGGAAAAAAAATCGTGAGAATTTAGATTATCCCTTGCCGGAGGGCCTTCCTCAGGAGGGGATTCATTTATTTTATCATTACCGCCGGCAAAGGCATTTGCTATATGAGCGAGATGATGTGTCTTTTACAGACAAAACGGGAAATGCGGTTTTTTATAAAAATGAGCTGTTGGATCACCTGGCCGATTCGCCAAATTCCTTTAGTACAAATGTTTTCACACGGCCGCTGGTCCAAGAGAAATTACTGCCGGTGCTGAGCTTTGCGGCCGGGCCGGGAGAAATAAATTATTGGTCGTTATTAAAGCCGCTTTTTCACCGATTTGCAGTAAAAGTACCGCCGATCCAGCCGCGTATGGAATTTACGATTGTGCCGCGGAATATCCAGTCGATATTACAAAAGGAAAACCTTTCTGTAAGACAGATTCTGTTAGGTGAAGCTGATAAAAAAATTCAGGAAGTAAAAGAAAAAGCAAAACAGGTGGATGGCAAGCAGCTGGCAGAGAACTTACTATCAAACATCGCGAACCATCACAAAACGATGCGAGAAGAATGGAAAAAGCTTAATCCCTCTGAGGAAAGTTATGGAGATAAAAACTGGTATAAGCTTCAAAGTACCGTTTTAAATTTTGCGAAAAAAATAGATAGCTACCAGGAGGGTCAGGAAGAATGTCGCCTGCAGAAATTAAGAATAACTACCCAGTTATTGTTCCCTTTTGCCAGGTCTCAAGAACGGGTAATTAATATAATTTACTTTATAAATGAGTACGGAAGTGATTTAGTCACGGGTATAAATGCCCTGTACTTACAAATGAATAAAAGGCATAAAATAATTTATTTGTAAAAAAGATGCAAATCATTAAAACAAAAGGCTGTTTTTGGAAGTCCTCTTCAGATGAAGGGGGCTTTTTTGTCGTGAAAAAATTTATAGAAAAAGTGGTACGAAGTGGGGGAATGTGGTAACTTTAATATAGAAAGTGGAGGAGGATGGTTCCGCAATGTTCATGGGGGAATATCACCATAACGTGGATGACAAAGGCAGAATGATAATCCCTTCTCGGTTTAGAGAAGGGCTGGGGGCTTCCTTTGTGATCACCCGCGGAATGGACAATTGTTTATTTATTTACCCTATGGACGAGTGGGAAAAGCTTGAAAAGAAACTAAAATCTCTTCCATTCACTAAAAAAGATGCTAGAGCATTCACCCGATTTTTCTTTTCAGGTGCGGCAGAATGTGAATTGGACAAGCAGGGAAGAGCAAGTATTCCCTCCACTTTGCGCCACTACGCCGGACTGTCTAAAGAATGTGTAGTAATCGGAGTATCCACACGAGTAGAGATCTGGAGTAAAGAACGCTGGGATGAGTATTTCGAAGAATCACAGGAATCTTTCTCTGAAATCGCAGAAAACATCGTGGATTTTGACTTTTAAAAAGAGAATGAAGCACATCGTAAATGGAAAACAATAAACAAAAAAGGAGGGGGAGCGCACTGTTGAATTCGTTCAAACACGATACCGTTTTACTCCAAGAAGCAGTAGAAGGGCTGGCTGTCAAACAGAATGGTACATACGTGGATTGCACCCTTGGCGGCGGCGGGCATAGTGAAGCGATTTTGCAGCAATTAAATGGTTCAGGTCACTTATATGCATTTGATCAAGATGAAACAGCAATCTATCATGCAAAAGAAAGGCTTCAGGATTACAAAGGTTCTTTTACCTTGATACACTCCAATTTTGAAAACATGAAAGAAAAACTTCTTGAGAGAGGAATTACAGGAGTAGATGGCATTTTATTTGACCTTGGCGTTTCCTCTCCGCAATTTGATCAAGCAGAACGAGGTTTCAGCTATCGATTTGACGCCTCTCTTGACATGAGAATGGATCAATCACAAGAGTTGACCGCTAGAGACGTAGTTAACACTTGGAGCTTCGAAGACTTGGCATATATTATTTCAAAGTATGGTGAAGAAAAATTTGCCAAGCAGATTGCAAGGAAAATAGAAGCTGCTCGAAAACTTAACCCGGTGGAGACGACGTTTCAGTTGACAGAAATAATTAAAGAGGCCATTCCTGCACCGGCAAGACGAAAAGGAGGACATCCTGCAAAGCGTACATTTCAGGCGGTTCGAATGGCAGTAAATGATGAGCTTCGAGTATTTGAAAAAGCATTAAAAGACGCGATCTCCTTGTTAAACAGCAGAGGGCGCATAAGCGTTATCACCTTTCATTCACTAGAAGACCGGCTTTGTAAACAGGTTTTTAAAAAAGAGAGCAGTCCGCCGGATCTTCCCAAAGGGCTGCCGGTAATGCCAGATGAAGCTGAACCAGATTTGAAACTTATTACGAGAAAACCTATTCTTGCAAAAGAAATAGAATTAAAAGAGAACAACCGTGCACACTCAGCCAAATTGAGAATTGCGGAGAAACGTTAGGGGGAAGGTAATATGGATAACCTGGCTCATCAAATAGAGCACCAAAGAGAAGAAAAGCAAGTTGTCCGTAAAAACGTACAACATTCCATTCGAGGAAAAGTTACGAGAGGGGAGAAACTGATTATAGCAGGCATGATGGTCGCTGTTATTTTAGCTTCTCTCCTTGTTGTCACAAATTATGCTAATATTTACGCTCAAGAACGGGAGATATCCTCCCTTAACCATTCTATTAATCAACAATCTGAGATAAATAAAAGCCTAGAATTGGAAGTTTCTGAATTAAGTGCTCCAGACCGCATTATGCACTATGCGAAAGAAGAGCTTGGAATGGAACTTAATGATGAAAAAGTAAAAGTTATTCAAGGCTCAACGCCTTAACAATCACATAAGCAGAAATTGGGGGTTGGCCGAAGGCAGCAAGACTGCGGGCCGACCCTTTTATGGTAACAGACAGCAAGGATATACTGACAGGTGGTGATTTATTTGGCGCAGACGCGTAAAACGATTATTAAACGAGCTTTATTATTAATGATATGTATCTCTTTCTTTTTTATGATTTTTGCTGGACGTGTAGTATATGTTCAAGTAGCAAAAGAAGTCAAAGGCCAGGACTTACAAGCGATGGCAGCCTCACGCTGGACAACAACCCAGACACTCCACGGAGAAAGAGGGACGATATTTGACCG
Organism: Alteribacillus sp. JSM 102045; assembly: GCF_041949975.1. Classification (NCBI taxonomy): domain Bacteria; kingdom Bacillati; phylum Bacillota; class Bacilli; order Caryophanales; family Bacillaceae; genus Alteribacillus; species Alteribacillus sp. JSM 102045. The sequence goes on from NZ_JBHFQG010000002.1 coordinate 42,183, forward strand.
CAAAGGTGAAGAACTTGCAGAAGAAGTTCAATCTTATACCGCATTTGCTGTACTCGATGAAAATTATGAAGATCATGTGAAAGACCCTGAGGAAACTGCAGAAAAGCTTGCTCCGCTTATTGAAATGGAAGTAAATGATTTGAAGGATCTTTTAACTCGGGAAGAGGTTTTTCAGGTTGAATTAGGATCGGGATCTAAATATTTAACTCTATCTGAAAAACAAGAAATTGAAGAATTAGAACTGCCAGGTATCCACTTTCGTACTGAAGAACAGAGGTACTACCCTAATCAAACGTTTGCATCTCATGTTTTAGGCTACACGGAAAGAGATATGAGTGAAGCAAGAATGGGACTTGAAAAGGGACTCAACGAACAACTTTCTCCTACGGATGGATCTTTATCCTACCAGAGGAATGTAAAAGGCATCCCTCTTCTTGATAAACAAGAAGTTCTTAAAGAGCCGGTTGATGGAGAAGATGTTTACCTTACGATTGACTCCAACATCCAAACAGCGTTAGAACAGGCAATGACAGAGGTGGAAGAAGAATATGAGCCAAATAAAATGACTGCTATTATAGCAAGTGCTGAAACTGGAGAAATTCTTGGAATGAGCAACCGGCCTAGCTTTAATCCAAATGAGTATGAATCCATCACGAATTATACAAATTATGCAATCTCCGACCGGATTGAGCCAGGTTCTACAATGAAAATGTTTACGTTGGCAGCCGCAATGGAAGAAGGCGTTTATAACGGAGACGAAACATATGAATCCGGAACTTATGATATCGGAAGCACTACCATAGGAGATCATAATAACAGTGAGGGCTGGGGCGAAATAACATACGATGAAGGATTGGAGCGTTCATCTAACGTAGCTTTTGCAAAAATTGCTTTAGAAAAATTAAAGCCCGAGCGGCTGTATAATTACCTTGGGGCCTTTGGTTTCCGGGAGCCGACGGGAATTGATCTGCCAAACGAAGCGAACAGCAGCATTGCAGAATCAAGTAAGCTGGATGCAGCGATTACAGCATTCGGGCAAGCTACTGCGGTAACTCCTATTCAACTCGTACAAGCAGCCACAGCGATAGCGAATGACGGTAAAATGATGAGCCCTTACATCGTTGATAAAATCTATGATTCCACTAATGAAGAATACACCTATGAAGCAGAACCAGAAAGCGCAGGAAATCCAATTAGTGAAAAAACAGCGGCAGAAGTGAGGAAAAAACTAGAGAACGTAGTCACTTCAGAAAACGGCACTGGACGGCCATTTTACATTGATGGGATTGATGTAGCCGGTAAAACGGGAACGGCCCAAATCAGTAATCCTGATGGTGGAGGCTATATTTCCGGGCAGAACCAAAATATTTTCTCCTTTATTGGAATGGCCCCTGCAGATGATCCAAGCATCATTGTTTACGTGGCAGTAGATCGTCCTAAGCTTGAGGGCAATGAATCTGGATCTGCCCCGGTTGCCCAAATCTTTAACTCAGTGATGAAACAAAGCTTATCATATATGAATCTTACTCCAAAGGACGAAGTAGAAGATGAAGAAGTTTATGAAGAAGAGGGGATTGAGGCTGAATCATATGTTGATCAGTCCGTAAAAGAAGCTGTTAATAACCTCGAAGAGCTTGGATTAGAACCGCAGGTTTTAGGGGATGGCAATATGGTAGTTGAACAGTACCCCGCTGAGGGAGAACAGCTCATAATAGGGGAAAAAGTATTTTTATTAACAGATGGAGAGGTGACAATGCCTGACTTAGCAGGGTGGTCATTGCGTGATGCAAAAAGAATGAGTGATCTGCTTGGGATAAACCTGCACCACGTTGGTTCTGGGTATGTGACAGATCAAAGTGTTGAGCCTGGAACTCCTGTACAAAAAGATGGATATGTAACAATAGAGTTAAAGACTCCTTCTCAAATTAAAGAAGAAACAGAACAACAAGAGAACGCAGAAGAGGTACCCGAAGAAGAACAAACTGAGGAAGAAATAGAGAGAAGAGATTAATAGGAGCAGCAATGCTTACGAGCAGCCGTTCTGATCACAGGTAAACAAGCATAAGGTGTAAAGAGACAGGAAACTATCTCTTTATAATCAACCTTATGGTGGTGTTTCAGACATGCGCGTCTCTTTTGTAACAGTGAGAAAAAGACTCTTTTTTGTATTAATTGCAGGCGGGCTCGCTATAATGATTCTCCTTATACGTCTTGGTTATGTTCAATTTTCTATGGGGGAATGGCTGACAGATCTGGCGGAAGATTCCTGGAGCAGAAATATTCCATTTGAAGCAGAGCGCGGAGAAATTTTAGACAGAAATGGAGAAATTCTTGCAACAAATGTAAGTGCTCCTTCAGTTTTGGCGGTTCCAAGACAAATTAAAGACCCTGAAAATGTAGCGCAGAAACTGGCAGAAGTATTGGGAGTGAGCGTGGAAAAAGCGCGTGGATGGGTGACTAAAAACGAATCGATGGTTCGTCTTAATCCGGAAGGAAGAAAAATAAGCAAAGAAAAAGCTAAAGAAGTAAGAGATCTGGAGATTGAAGGAATTTATATTGCAGAAGACAACAAACGCCACTACCCGAAAGGCAAGTATCTCTCCCACGTTCTTGGTTTTGCAGGAATTGATAATCAAGGCCTGACTGGCATAGAGCAATATTATGATGAAAAATTAAAAGGCGAGCCTGGACGAGTATCCTTTTTCTCTGATGCGAAAGGAGAGAGAATGCCAGGTATGGCTGATCAGTACGAACGTCCGGAACAGGGTGAAAATTTAAGGTTAACAATTGATTCTAGAGTTCAAACTATAATAGAAAGAGAACTCGATATAGCAGAGGCAACATATGATCCCGACGGAGCACTTGCAATTGCTATGGATCCAGATTCGGGTGAAATTTTGGGAATGAGCAGCCGCCCGGATTTTCACCCGGAAGATTACCGGGAAGTTCCTCCTGAAATCTATAACCAGAATAAGCCAGTTTGGTCGCAGTATGAACCAGGTTCCACCTTTAAAATTATTACCCTGGCAGCTGCTTTAGAAGAAGGGAAAGTCGACCTCGAACACGATCACTTTAATGATCCTGGCTATATTGAAGTGAACGGTACGAAACTACGATGCTGGAAAAAGGGCGGCCACGGCGATCAAACCTTTTTAGAAGTTGTTCAAAACTCCTGTAACCCAGGCTTTGTTGTTATGGGAGAAAGGCTTGGAAAAGAAACGCTTTTCGATTATATTGAAAACTTTGGCTTTGGTCAGAAAACAGGAATTGACCTGCAAGGGGAAGGAAAAGGTATATTGTTCGATGAAGAAAATGTTGGGCCGTTGGAATTAGCGACGACAGCATTTGGTCAGGGTGTTTCAGTAACCCCCCTTCAGCAGGTAACAGCAGTCTCGGCTGCCGTGAATGGTGGATACTTATATGAGCCCCATTTAGCAAAAGAGTGGCTTGATCCTATAACCGGACAGGTGAAAGAGTCACAGCCTCCTGTTATGAAAAAAAGAGTGATTTCCGAAGAGACCTCTGCGGAAGTTAGAAATGCTTTAGAACACGTAGTAGCAAAAGGCACAGGAAAAGGAGCCTTTGCTGACGGATACAGAGTTGGCGGGAAAACAGGTACAGCCCAAAAAGCAGTAGGCGGGAAATATTTAGAAAACAATCATATTGTTTCTTTCATAGGATTTGCTCCAGCAGATGACCCGGAGATTGTCGTTTACACAGCGATTGACAATCCGAAAGATACACTGCAATTCGGCGGTATTGTAGCGGCTCCAATTGTCGGGAATATTATAGAAGATAGTTTAACGGTTATGGGAGTAGAAAAAAGAAGCGACCAAATCGAAAAAGATCTAGCCTGGAATGATGACGTTCTTATGGAAATGCCGGATATGACGGGTTTAACCTTAAAAGAACTTCACGATGCTTACTATCCTCTTAATATTGAAATGGAAGGAGAAGGGTCAGTCATTGTTTCTCAATCCCCGGAACCAGGGGAAAAAGTGAAAGAAGGAGCAACAATCAGGCTTTATCTTGGTGACAAAACAGTTTCTTCCGATTAAAATAGAAAGGACGTTTATGAAAAACAGGAAACCGGCTGGTTCTATTTTAGAAACAGCCGGCCGCCTGTGCCTTTTTTCGAAATTATGTTTCAGGAGAGATTTGCTATGAAAAAATTAAAAGACTTAACAAGTCATTTACTTGTAGAAGACACAAAATCAGATGAAAACCCTTCTATTACTTCTATACATATGGACTCCCGCGAAGTGAAACATGGCGGTTTGTTTTTTTGTATTCGAGGATATACGGTAGATGGCCATCAATTTGCTGAGCAGGCAGAAAAAAACGGAGCCAGCGCCATTGTAGCAGAAGAAAAAGTGGACGTTAGTGTGCCTGTAGTGATCGTTAAAGATACAAAGCGAGCGATGGCTATTATGGCAAATGCATTTTTTGACCATCCTACTTCAAAGTTTCGCTTGATTGGCATTACAGGGACGAACGGAAAAACAACTACCAGCCACTTAATCGAGACAATTTTGCAAGAAAACAATAATATTACTGGTTTGATAGGAACGATGTATACCAAAATTGGTACAAAGGAAGCAGAGACAAAAAACACCACTCCAGAGTCCTTACCACTGCAAGAATTGTTTTCTCAAATGGCATCTGAAAAAGTGCAAAGCTGTGTAATGGAAGTTTCCTCCCACGCCCTAGACCTTGGACGGGTAAGAGGGTGCGATTTTAATACGGCAGTATTTACAAATTTAACGAAAGACCATTTAGATTACCACAAAACCATGGAAGCTTATAAACAGGCCAAGGGTCTCTTGTTTGCTCAGCTTGGTAACACGTATGATGGTCAGCGTAAAACAGCCGTGCTCAATGCTGATGATCCAGCTTCGGAAGACTTTGAAAAAATGTGTGCCGTTCCGGTTCTTACATACGGGATCGAAAAAGACAGTGATATACAAGCACAAGATGTTAATATCTCACCTGCAGGTACATCTTTTACCCTTGTAACCCCGTGGGGAAGCAGAAAAATTGAGCTGTCCTTAGTCGGCCGTTTCAGTGTTTATAACGCGCTTGCAGCAGCGGCTGCTTGTTTAGCTGAAGGAGTAGCGCTCAACACAATAACGAAAGCTTTAGCTAAAGTGAGTGGAGTAGCTGGCCGCTTTGAACCTGTAGATGCTGGTCAGCCATATGCAGTTATTGTTGATTATGCTCATACTCCCGATAGCCTGGAAAACGTTTTACAGACGATCCGGGACATGGCAAATGGAAAAATTTATGTGGTGGTAGGATGTGGTGGAGATAGAGATGCCACCAAGAGACCGGAGATGGCAAGAATTGCGGTGAAATATAGCCAGCATGCTATTTTCACATCTGACAATCCGAGAAATGAAGAGCCCCAGCAAATTCTTGATCAAATGGTAAGCGGTGTTGATCAAGCAGACGATTACACGGTCATTTCAGACCGCAGAGAAGCGATCCGTTATGCTGTGCAGCGAGCAAACGAACAAGATGTGATATTAATTGCAGGAAAAGGCCATGAAACTTACCAGGTGATTCATGATCAGGTTTTAGAATTCGATGATCGGAAAGAAGCAGCAAAAGCGATCATAGACATAAACAAAGGTAAACAGTAAGAAAGGAGGCCATGTAATGATAACTACAATATTCTTAGCACTTGTCGCAGCTTTTATACTAACCGTCATATTTTCCCCCTTGTTTATTCCGCTTTTAAAAAGGCTGAAATTTGGCCAGAGCATACGGGAAGAAGGACCTAAATCCCACATGAAAAAAGGTGGAACCCCAACAATGGGGGGAGTGATGATTTTGCTTTCCATTCTGGTTGTCACTCTTATTATACAAGCGGTAAATCTCGAATTCAGTACCGAAGCGTTTCTCCTTTTATTAGTGACAATGGGATTTGGTCTGCTTGGATTTTTAGATGATTTTATTAAAATTACAAAAAAACGGAATCTCGGTTTAACTTCAAAACAAAAGCTGGCTGGACAGCTAATTATTGCTTTTATTTTTTTTCTCGTATTAAATAACGGTGATTTTGATACCTCTGTTTCTGTTCCGGGAACGAGCCTGTCATTAGAGTTTGGCTGGTTCTATGTTTTACTCGTTATTGTCATGCTTGTCGGAGCTTCGAATGCTGTCAATTTAACTGATGGCCTTGATGGTCTTCTTGCAGGAACTGGAGCCATTGCTTTTGGAGCGTTTGCTGTTCTTGCATGGAATGCAGGAATGGGTGAAGCAGCTGTGTTTGCTTCTACTGTCGTAGGTGCTGTCTTAGGTTTTTTAGTGTTTAATGCTCATCCGGCGAAAGTCTTTATGGGAGATACAGGTTCCCTTGCCCTTGGAGGAGCGATTGCAGCACTTGCTATCCTTACAAAGCTTGAACTATTGCTGATCTTAATTGGCGGTGTGTTTGTTGCTGAAACATTATCTGTTATTATTCAAGTGCTTTCATTTAAGTTAAGAGGCAGAAGAATTTTTAAAATGAGCCCGATTCATCATCATTTTGAGCTGACTGGCTGGTCTGAATGGCGTGTAGTAGTTACTTTTTGGGCTGTCGGTATGGTATGCGCTGTACTCGGGATATATATTGAGGTGTGGGTATAATGAATATAAATTGGTTTCAAGGAAAAAACGTGTTGGTGATTGGTCTTGCAAAGAGCGGTATGGCTGCTGCGAAACTATTAAATAAATTAGGAGCTGCAGTAACGGTAAATGATGCAAAAGATCTTCAAGGAACACCGGAAGAACAAGAATTAGGAGAAAATGGGATAAAGCTCATATCAGGAAGCCATCCCCTGTCCTTGTTAGATGAATCTGTCGATTATGTCGTAAAAAATCCAGGCATACGCTATGACACTCCCTTGCTGGAAAAAGCCCTTGCTCTAGAAATTCCAATAGTAACTGAAATTGAACTTGCAGATTTTGTTGCTAAAGGAGATATCCTGGCTATTACAGGGTCAAACGGAAAAACGACCACTACGACGCTTATTTATGACATGTTGAAAAAGAGTGAGGTACCTGCCCATATAGCCGGCAACATTGGAAAAGTAGCTTGTACCGTTGCTCAAAATGTGGAGAAAGAAGATGTGATGGTGACTGAAGTTTCGAGTTTTCAATTAAAAGGCACCAAACATTTTCACCCGCGAACCGCAATACTTTTAAATATATTTGATGCTCATCTTGATTACCACGGGGGACGAGAAGATTACGAGCATTCGAAGGGAAAGATATTTGCCAATATGGGTCCTGATGATTATGCCGTTTATAACGCCGACAACAGGGCAGCAGCCAACCTTGCTGAAAAATCAAAGGCAAAATTAGTCCCTTTTTCCGTTTCAAGAGCTATAAGCAATGGCGCCTATGTGAAAAATGAGACATTTTACTTTCAAAATGAAGAAGTACTTCCGTTAGCAGAAGCGGTACTACCAGGTAAACATAATCAGGAAAACATGCTTGCTGCCATAGCTGCTGCAATGCTTCATGGAGCAAGTTTATCTGCAGTACGGGAAGTGCTGAGAAACTTTAAAGGAATTGAACACCGGCTGCAATATGTTGGAGAAGTATATGGCCGGAAAGTTTACAATGATTCAAAGGCCACTAATATACTGTCTACCCAAAAAGCAATTGAAGCTTTTAAAGACCCAGTTGTGTTAATTGCGGGTGGGCTTAACAGAGGAAATGGGTTCGAAGATCTGGTTCCTTCCTTAAAAACGGTAAAAGCAGCCGTTTTCTACGGACAGACAAAAGATAAACTTAAAAAGGCAGCTATAGAGGCTGGTGTAAAAGATGTCTCCACAGTAGAAACATTAGACGAAGCTGTAGGTGAAGCGTATTCATTTTCTGACGAAAAAGATATTTTGCTGCTTTCACCTGCTTGTGCAAGCTGGGATCAATTTAAAACATTTGAAGAACGGGGCAACCAGTTTATACATGCAGTAGGTAAACTGAAGTAAACCAAAAATAACGAGGAGTTGTCCGAGCAGATAAGCATGTTCACCTCTTCTAAGCATACATTGAAAGAAGAACAGTTCAATGGATGCGAGAGGTGAACGTAATGGAAAAACGGGTACGTCCTTTAGACCCGGTACTGCTTGCAGCTGTTATAGGATTGTTGGCAGCGGGACTTTTCATGGTATATAGTGCAAGTTCTGTATGGGGCGAATTTGTCCAGGGAGATGCTTTTTACTTTTTGAAAAGGCAGCTTATTTTTGCAGGTGCTGGTGTACTAGCGATGATTTTCATTTCAAAAATCGATTATTGGTTTTGGCAGCGCTGGTCTGTTGTCATTCTGCTCATATGTTTTTTCCTGTTGGTTGCTGTACTTATCCCTGGTGTCGGTATGGTGCGGGGCGGAGCGAGAAGCTGGATTGGAGCAGGAGCTTTTTCGATACAGCCGTCTGAATTTATGAAACTCGGAATGATTATTTTTTTGTCCCATTTTTTAATGCAGCATCATAAAAGAATCACTTCCTTTAGAAAAGGGATGCTGCCTGCACTCCTATTCATTTTCACCGCTTTTGGTTTAATCATGCTTCAGCCAGACCTGGGTACTGGAACGGTAATGGCTGGAACCTGTTTTGTGTTATTATTTGTAGCTGGTGCTCGTATCCGTCATTTTATTTTTCTTGGAGCATTGGGTGTCGCGGGGTTTGCAGGGTTGATTTTGTCTGCCCCTTACCGTATTCAGCGGATCACTTCCTTTTTAGATCCATGGTCAGACCCGCTCGGAGCTGGCTTTCAAATCATTCAGTCACTCTATGCCGTGGGCCCTGGAGGGTTGTTTGGTTTAGGATTTGGAGACAGCCGTCAAAAATATTATTATCTTCCGGAGCCCCAAACCGATTTTATTTTTGCTATATTAGCAGAAGAAGCCGGGTTTATTGGTGCCGGTTTTGTACTGATTCTCTTTGGCATCCTGTTATGGAGGGGGATTGCAACGGCTCTCACTGCTCCTGATATGTTCGGTTCTTTTCTTGCAACCGGGGTGTGCGGGATGATATTTTTACAAGTTCTTATTAATATAGGGGTTGTTACTGGTTTATTTCCTGTAACGGGTATTACCCTTCCGTTTTTAAGTTATGGAGGGTCTTCTCTGACGCTTATGCTGGTAGCTATTGGTATACTATTAAATATAACGAGATATCGAACGAATTATCATCATTAGAAAAATGATCAGGAGGATATTATGAAAGTAATTGTGACAGGCGGAGGAACTGGAGGACATATATATCCGGCACTCGCGCTGGTGAAAGAAATAAAAAGATTTGCTCCGCATAGTGAGTGTTTATATATAGGAACAAAAAAAGGGCTGGAAAGCGATATTGTACCAAGAGCAGGCATCCCATTTAAAACTATCACCATCAGTGGATTTAAGCGTAAAATATCTGTACACAATGTAAAGACGGTCTGGAAGTTCATTCGAGGCACAAGAAAAGCCAGGAAACTGATTGAAGAATTTGGAGCTGACATTGTGATCGGTACAGGAGGATATGTGGCTGGACCGGTAGTTTATGCTGCTTCAAAAATGGGAGTTCCCACTATTATTCATGAACAGAATAGTGTCCCTGGATTGACGAATAAATTTTTAAGCCGATTTGTCGACAAAGTAGCAGTATCATTTAAAGAGTCCTCGACCTACTTTCCTTCCGATAAAGTAAGCTATACAGGAAACCCAAGAGCATCAGAGGTTTCAGGAGAAAAAAGAGAAAATCCGCTTGGTGATATTGGTTTAAAAGAAGAAAAGAAAACAGTCGTGATTGTGGGGGGGAGCCGCGGTGCCAGACCGATTAATGAAGCGTTTCTGGAGGCACTACCTGCTGTAGGAAGTAAAAAGTGGCAATATTTGTATGTAACTGGTTCGGTTCACTATGATAAAGTAATAGAAGAAGTGAAAAAAGCCGGAAATCCAGAAAATGTAGTGATCAAACCGTTTATTCATGATATGCCTGCCGTTCTTTCTTACGCAGATCTTATGGTTACAAGAGCCGGGGCTACTACATTAGCAGAAATCACAGCATTGGGATTGCCATCTATTCTAATTCCGAGCCCGTATGTAACAAACAATCACCAGGAAAAAAATGCGAGAGCACTTAGTGAAAATGGGGCAGCTATTTTGCGTACGGAAAAAGAGCTGGATGCAAAAATACTGTTAAAAGACATAGATGAGGTGCTTTCAAATGAAGAAACGTGGAAGTCTATGAACCGTTCGTCTTTAAAATTAGCAGCACCTCGGGCAGCTGAACATATCTATCATTTAATGGAAGAATTAATGACTCCTCAATAAGGAAAAAGTTAAACATTCAGCCAAACGGCAGAACCATTTACTTTATTCTTCTGACAACAAAAGGAGGGTATCGGAAGGTAATGAAAGAAATAATAAATGAATTAGAAAACGCAAATGTAGGGAAAGTAGCGGAAAAAGAACCGCTTTCTAAACACACAACCTGGAAGATAGGCGGCCCGGCAGATATTTTTATCGAACCAGATGGGGTAGACGGTCTGGTCGAAACGATGAAAATTATCAATCAATATAATATACCCTGGAGAGCAATTGGCAGAGGTTCCAACTTGCTGGTAGATGATGAGGGTGTTGAAGGGGCAGTAATTAAACTTGGTCAAAATATCAGCGATTTGGAAATAGAAGGGGAGACTCTTCGTGTTGGCGGAGGATATTCTTTTATCAAACTAGCTACTATAATCAGCAAAGAAGGACTGTCCGGTCTCGAATTTGCAGGCGGAATCCCTGGAACGGTCGGTGGTGCTGTTTTTATGAATGCCGGCGCTCATGGTTCTGATATGTCTAACATATTAATAGAAGCCCGTGTTCTGTTTCCGGACGGACGTCTGATTTGGATAAAAAAGGAGGATATGGACTTTTCTTATCGCACCTCACGCTTGCAAAAAGAAAAAGGTATTTGTGTTGAAGCGAAGCTGCAAATGAGAAAAGGAGATAAAAAGACGATTGTAGAAGAAATGCAAAAGCATAAAAGCTATCGTCGTGAAACCCAGCCATGGAACCATCCTTGTGCAGGCAGTGTATTCCGTAACCCGCTGCCTGACCACGCTGGCGCTTTAATAGAAAGAGCAGGTCTCAAAGGCTACCGGGTAGGTGGAGCTCAAATATCCGAGATGCATGCCAACTTCATTGTGAATGTCAAGGAAGCGAAAGCAGGTGACGTTCTGGCAATCATAAAGCATGTTCAAGAGACGATTCGTGATAAATACAATGTTGAAATGACAACAGAAGTGGAGCTCGTAAGAAGACAGGCGTAACTGCCTGTCTTATTTGGAAAAAATCATTCCGAAAACAACAACGCACAGGACGTATTTACACAGGAGTCAGTGACATCTGTATTGTACTTTCGCCGCCAAAAACGACATGTCCTGTGCTCTGGCGTGTGCGAACTTAGTAGAAGTTCATTAACGTCAGCCAAACGTGATTTAAAACAATGGTTCTAACGCTTTTCTTATTAGATAAGAAATTATATAATTTTACACTTTGATGTCTAGCTTCAGTGCCCAGCCTCTTCGGAGGCCCATGTGTAAGGAACTTCTGCTAAAGGCGTGAACGTCCTGTTCACAACGCAGAAGTCACCACATCATGTGGAAGTAAGAACGCTGGAGAACATTTACCTGTCGAGGCTTACCAGGGCACTTACGCTTTTCTTTTTAGGAGGGATAAAAAAGATGCCGGATAAAAAGGTAGTGACAATAGATGACCGCATTCCTGCATTGAAAGAAAAGCGGAAAAAAAAGTCTAACCGACGCTTGATTATGTACCTTTCCATCTTTTTTATTCTCATTCTGCTTGTTGTCTATTTTCAGTCTCCTTTAAGTCATGTTCGTCATATCCAGGTGGATGGAAACGTGCATGTGAGTGAAGGGGAAATTATCAGCATGAGTGAGGTAGAAAAAGGGACAAGCCTTTGGAATGTAGATACAGGCGCAATAGAAAGCAGGCTGAAGGAAATTATTGAAGTAGAAGAGGCATTCGTAAGCCGGTCTTTCCCTTCGACTGTATCCATTAATATCGAAGAATATAAGCGCATGGCTTACGTTGAAATACAAGATAAATATACGCCTATTTTAAAAAACGGTGAGGTTCTATATGATAATCCTGTTTCAGTTCTGCCAGCAGATGCTCCAGTTTTGAAAAACTTTGAAGAAAATAGACAGCTAGAAGCATTTGCCGAAGAACTAAGCCAACTTGGTGAAGGGGTTTTAAATCGTATCTCGGAAGTGTTTTATAACTCTGAAGAAGAAGGGGATGCATTGCATCTTTATATGAACGATGGAATTGAAGTAGCAAGCACTATAAATAATTTTGCAAGTTACATGTCTTCTTATCCCTCTATTGCAAGAGAAATTGATCCTCAAAATCAGGGTGTACTGCATATGAAAATGAGCCCTTATTTTGAATCTGCGGAAGAAACAGAAGAATCAACAGAAGAAAGTATAGAAAATACAGAACAGCCGCAAGAACCGTCGCTAGAAACAAATGAGGAGGAGAATCTTGAGGAAGAATGAGGTCCGAATGCTCACTCTATTATTCGTTGTGGTTGGTTTTTTATTTGCCCTTACATATCAAACAACGACAGAGCAAAATCCAAGAGCTGAAGAAGGACAAGAAATGTGGGAAGAGGACCGGCTGAGAAGTTCCATATTAGAGGAACAGGAACAAAATCGTGGATTAGAAGAAGAGTGGCAAACGCTTCAGAGAGAAGTTAGGGATTTAGAGGAAGAACTTGCTGAAGCAGAAGTATCTTCTTTTAATTTAGTGGAAGACCTTGAAAAGCTGAGGATGCTAACGGGAGAGGTTGCAGTAGAAGGGCCTGGTGTGGAAGTGACACTTAATGACCATACATATGTACCTGATGGCAGCAATCCTAATAACTATATAGTGCATGAGCGCCATATACAAGAAGTTGTTGACGAATTAGTATTGGCAGATGCAGAAGCGATATCCATTAATGGTTTTCGTGTATTACGAAATTCTTCTATACAATGTGCTGGTCCTGTTATAAAAATTGACAGCAACACGTCAGCAGCACCTTTTGTAATCGAAGCCATCGGAGATTCGGAACAGCTTGAAGCAGCGCTGGAATTATCAGGTGGTGTCAAAGACAGGCTTGTGAACGAGAATGTTGAAGTACGTATTCAAAAGCATAATGAAGTATTCATGCAGCCCTTGGTAGGAGAGAGTGAGTAATATGAGTATTGTTATAAGGGTACTGCTTTTATTGGTTTGCGCCGGAGCTGGCTATGCTGCTGTCAGCCAGCTGCAAAATTCACCGCAAACTAATGCAGCAGACAGTCGCGACATTCTGGAATTGCGCCAAACTCTGCGGGAAGAACAAAAACACAGACAAGAATTATATGAACGAATTAGAGAAAATGAACGTCTGCTTGAAGAATATGAAACCGAACAAAAAAACAGTACTGAATATGCGATGAAAGAAGCAGTTTCTAAATTGGAAAAAAAAGCAGGACTTACAGAAGTAAATGGAAAGGGGGTTGAGATTGAAATAAAGGCAGCAAGTTCAGACCGCACAGATAAGGCCAGTAGTGAAACCTCTTTAAGTCCGGCCTTGCTTCGCCGGCTAGTTAATGAGCTCTTTCGGTTTGGCGCCGACGACATATCGATAGAAGGAGAAAGAATTATAGAAACAACAGCACTTCGTGATATTGGCGGAGTTACTCATATAAATGGAAAAAGGTTAACAGCTCTGCCATTAAAAGTCCAAGTACTTACAGATGAACCAGAAGAAGTACATAATCAATTTACTGTATCAGAGTCTGTTGAGTATTTATCATTAGAAAACTTAGAAGCATCATCTGAGATAGAAGAAAATATTACCATTCCAGCCTACGATGAAATAAGAAGAGTCCGCCATATGGAAGCAGCAGAGGAGGAGTAGTTAATGTGGCTGCCGGTCGTCGGGATATTTATAGGAATATTACTTGGTTTATTAACCGGTGTGCAAATACCAGCTGAATATACAGTATATCTTACTATAGCTGTTCTGGCTGTACTTGATACTCTATTTGGCGGGGTAAAAGCAAGTTTGAAGCATGAATTCGAAGACTCCCTATTTCTGTCAGGATTGTTTATTAATCTAGTTTTTGCTTTAAGTTTAGCTTTTCTGGGCAAGCAACTTGGTGTAGACTTATATTTAGCAGCAGTTTTTGCTTTTGGTATGAGGCTTTTTCGAAATATTGCCATAATACGAAGAGAAATGGTGAAGCGGTATAAAAAAGAGTAAAATTGAATATGAAAAGAGCAGACAACCTGGCAATCTTAAAAAATAATTTCCGTCTCATACAAAGGATTTTATTATCGGTTGTTGAAGTGTAATAGTATTGAAAAACAATCGTAAAATTTTTTTGTTAGTTTTTTCACACCAACCATCTTCTCGCGTGCTAAGATGGAAGGAAGGTGAAAGAATCAGGAAAAGAAAGAATAATAGATGCAGTTAAGACATGCAACGGGAGGTGCCAATACATGAACAACGATGATATTTATGTCAGCCTTGATATCGGTACGTCCGGCGTTCGAATTATAATAGGGGAAATGTCCGGAGGCTCCTTAAAAGTGATTGGAGTAGGCAATGCTCCTTCCACCGGATTAAAAAAAGGAGCCATTGTAGATATCGATGAAACAGTAAAATCTATACAACAGGCTGTCGAACAAGCAGAACGAATGGTAGGACTTCAGGTAGAACAGGTTATTGTCGGTGTCAACGGTAACCACATTGACATGCAGACTTGCAGCGGAGTAGTAGCTGTATCAAGTCCTGACAGAGAAATTAGAAATGATGATATAGAAAGGGTAATGGATGCAGCGCAGGTGCTTTCCATCCCACCAGAACGAGAAGTGATTGATGTTATTCCGACACAGTTTATTGTGGATGGCCTCGAGGGTATAAATGACCCTAGGGGGATGCTGGGCGTCCGCCTTGAATTAGAAGGAGTAATTATTACAGGAGCAAAAACAGCATTACATAATTTGCTTCGATGTGTAGAAAAAGCCGGACTAGAAGTTGCTGATATTTGTTTGCAGCCGCTTGCTGCAGGCACTGTAGCTGTTTCTAAAGATGAAAAATCTTTAGGAGTTGCACTTGTAGATATTGGCGGAGGCTCCACTACCATCTCTGTGTTCCAAAATGGAATGATGCAGGCCATGTCTGTACTTGCTATCGGCGGAGATCACATTACCAATGATATTTCTGTCGGACTTCGTACTACTACAGAAGAAGCAGAGCGGGTAAAGAAAGAACATGGACATGCTTTTATTGATGAAGCTTCTGATGAAGTGACATTTGAAATGAAAACGATAGGCAATGAAAACACGGAAGAATATTCCCAATATGAAATTGCTCATATTATCGAGCCGCGTTTAGAAGAGATATTAGAGCTGGTTGATGATGAAGTATATAAAATGGGTTTTTCTGATCTTCCTGGAGGTTATATACTCACGGGAGGTTCTGTCATGGTGCCGGGAGCCCTGGAACTAGCCAGGGATGTGCTCCGGCATAGTGTGCGGATGGCTGTTCCTGATTATATTGGAGTTAGAGAACCGGTGTATACAACAGGAATCGGTCTGATTGAATTTGCTCACCGAAATGTTAAAATTCAGGGTAAGGAAACAGCTGCTTCGGTTACTCCTGCTAAAAATAACGAACCAGAAGAGAAGCCAAGTCAGCAAAAAGCACCAAATAAAGAGAAAAACCCTGAAGATCCAGGCATGAAAAGCAAGGTGAAGAACTTTTTCAAAGTCTTTTTTGAATAAGAAACTACAATCTGCTGTGCGTTTTGAGCGAAGGCAGAAAGGCAGCGCAAAGTGAACGATACAGCTCAAATGTTATTGATTAGAGCACTTGCCCATCTCTTTTTAGGTGCATGGTTGAATGGATAGATTTGATGAATTAGGAGGACCTTGAATGTTGGAATTTGAAATGGATATGGAACAACTAGCGCAAATTAAAGTAATAGGTGTTGGCGGCGGCGGCTCCAATGCCGTGAATCGTATGATTGAAAATGGACTCCAGGGAGTAGAGTTTATTGCGGTGAACACAGACGCTCAGGCACTCCAACTATCAGAAGCTGAAACAAAACTGCAGCTGGGCGGTAAATTGACGCGGGGCCTTGGTGCAGGGGCTAATCCTGAAATTGGAAAGAAAGCAGCAGAAGAAAGCAAAGAACAAATTGAAGAAGCTTTAACTGGTGCAGATATGGTATTTATTACTGCTGGAATGGGAGGCGGAACAGGTACTGGTGCTGCTCCTGTTATTGCTGAAGTAGCAAAAGAAATCGGCGCATTAACTGTTGGTGTGGTAACCAGACCATTTACCTTTGAAGGAAGAAAGCGTTCCGGACAGGCATCTACTGGGATCACATCGTTAAAAGAAAAAGTAGATACGTTAATTGTTATACCTAACGACCGCTTACTTGAAATCGTAGATAAAAATACACCAATGCTGGAAGCTTTCCGTGAAGCTGATAATGTTCTCCGCCAAGGTGTACAAGGTATTTCAGACTTGATTGCTGTACCGGGTCTTATTAACCTGGACTTTGCTGACGTAAAAACAATTATGAGTGAAAAAGGCTCCGCTTTAATGGGTATCGGTATAGCAACTGGTGAAAACAGGGCGGCTGAAGCTGCGAAGAAAGCGATATCCAGCCCGCTGCTTGAAACATCAGTTGACGGAGCGCAAGGCGTCCTGATGAACATTACAGGCGGAACCAACCTGAGCTTGTTTGAAGTTCATGAAGCAGCAGAGATTGTTTCAGATGCCTCTGATCACGAAGTGAATATGATATTTGGTTCAGTAATTAACGAGAATTTGAACGATGAAATTGTCGTGACAGTTATTGCAACTGGTTTTGAAGACAACGAAGAAAAACAGCAAAAACAGCCTCAGCGCCAGGCAGGCATACAGCAAAGACGAAGCCAGCCAACAGCCGGGGTAACACCGCGAATGAATCAGCCTCAGCAAGAACGACCAGTACAAGAAGAAGTTAACGAACCAACCAAAGAACAGCAATCGCAAGAAGAAGAACCAGAAACCCTGGATATACCAACTTTCCTGCGCAATCGCCGTAGAAGGAAATAACAACTGTAAAAAGCAGCAAGGGGCTGTCCCGTAAGCCGATGTTTCGGTTTAGAGGACAGCCCCTTCTTCGTATTATAAGGAGGATATCACCCATAACAGAGGAGAACCCACAGACTCTCAGAAATATATGGTATGACGCAAGGCACCAAAGCAGGGTTGTTGTATCCCAATAAGAAGAAACCGTATTACCGGTCTCTAAGAAAGGGTGTTGGAACCTGAATAAGAGGAATCAAAGGAGGGACGGTAACCAAGCTGGGGTATTGGACACTGGAAAAGAGATAAAAAAAAAGTCGGCGCGGTAATCAAGCGAGAAAGTTGGACCCCGGTAAAGAGAAATTCAAGCTCAAACGGGCTCCAATAGAAGAATGCTGAGACTACATTTAACACTGCAGCACTTTTAGCCGAACATCGGCCTTCCTGCTGCACTTGATCAAGACGCTTCCTTTTTTCTTGTGACAAAATAAGTGAAAAGAAGAGAAAAAAGCTGTCATGAATTGACAGACTTCTAAATAGATTACATATATAATTGGAAATACTCTATTAAAGATGAATGTAAGAAGGTGATATAAATATACTATCTCGATTTACTATGGGGATTAAATGTCATCATTCATCTTGTATTATTTGCCGGTACCGCCCGGTTAATCAAACGGAAACTACCAATAAAGCGATTGTGCGCTGTTTCTATTATCGGATCTTGCAGTATTTTTATTGTATTAACACCGTTTGAAGCATGGCTGGTACACCCGGCAGGGAAATTTTTTCTATCTGTTCTTTTAGTACTCATTGCTTTTGGTTTTCCATCACTCCTTGTTTTCCTACAAAGTTTATTTATGTTCTATATTATGAGCTTTTTAGCAGCAGGAGCCATTACAGCAATAGAAACGATGCGTTTTTCCATGCAGCTCAGAGAAGGTTTTTTATCTGAATATGCATCTTCTATGTACAGCAGTTTCTCCATCATACTTATCGTATTTTCTATTCCTTTATTATGGCTGATGTTTAAATGGACCGATGTCGTTACGTATGCTCGTAAGATGCAATGGTCCAAGTTAGCGACTGTTACCGTGCAGGTAGAAAATGCACTTTGGAAAGGGGAGGCATTGATTGACACCGGCAACCAATTGAAGGATCCGATTACGAGGGCGCCTGTTATGGTAATGCAAGCTTCTTTGTTGAAAAATGAGCTGCCTGATGAAGAATATAAACAGCTTCAGGCTATGCTTCATTACAAACGTGTCGAAGACTTAGAGCATATAAACTGGTGGGAAGGGAGATGGAGGCTCATCCCTTATAAAACCGCCGGTCAGAATATGCAGATGATGTTTGCCTTTAAACCAGATAACATAACCGTAAATTATGATGAAAAACAAATCAGCTTTGATTCTGTGTTGGTCGGCCTTGAAGAAAATTCCTTATCGTCAAATGAAGATTTTCAAATGATATTCCCATCTGATCCTCTGCAGGCTTCTGCCAATGCTAGTGCATAAAAATTTTCTGGAGGAGGTCGTTGATTTGCTGAAACTAAAATTTAAATTGTTATGGTACAGACTATTACAAAAAATCGGTTTGAAACCGGACGAACTGTATTACATTGGAGGAAGTGAAGCTCTTCCGCCTCCCCTTTCTAAAGAAGAAGAGGCCCATTTAATCAGTTTACTGCCAAAAGATGATGAAGCAGCGCGCTCGGTACTGATTGAACGAAACTTACGGCTTGTCGTATACATTGCCCGCAAGTTTGAAAACACAGGTATTAACATTGAAGATTTGATCAGTATCGGTACGATAGGGCTCATAAAAGCTGTAAATACTTTTAATCCAGAGAAAAAAATAAAGCTTGCCACATATGCATCTCGCTGTATTGAAAATGAAATACTCATGCACTTGCGACGCACAAATAAATTACGCTCAGAAATATCTTTTGATGAACCGCTTAATATTGATTGGGACGGGAATGAACTGCTTCTTTCTGACATTCTCGGTACAGAAGAAGATATCATCACAAAGGGCATTGAAGATAAAGTGGACCGCAGGCTTCTGCGAAGGGCTCTCAGCACTTTGAATCCAAGAGAAAAACAAATCATGGAAATGCGTTTTGGTCTTGCTGGGAAACCGGAGAAAACACAAAAAGATGTTGCTGATTTATTAGGAATATCGCAATCATATATTTCTCGATTAGAAAAAAGAATTATTAAAAGATTACGAAAAGAATTTAATAAAATGGTGTGATTCCTCCTCTTTAGGATAGAGGCTGTCTAAAAAATTTTTTCAGGTCAAATAATAGCGGCCATAAAGGCTTTGTACCACTTATTTGACTCTCGAAAATGGAGGACAGCCTCCTTTTAGGTCATTTGTCACCTGCATAATTTTTCCCTCCTCGGAAATACTGAACATGAACATACAAGAATATCGGGATGTAACACACATCCCTTACATCATTGCTTGGGAGGGACTGATGGTGGCACGTGGCAAGGTGGAGATTTGTGGTGTTGATACTTCGAAACTTCCCGTTTTAAAAAATAAAGAAATGAGAGAGCTCTTTAAACAAATGCAGCAAGGAGATGAACAAGCTCGAGAAGAACTAGTAAATGGAAATCTGCGTCTTGTTCTAAGTGTCATTCAACGATTTAATAACCGCGGTGAACATATGGATGATTTATTTCAGGTTGGCTGCATAGGATTAATGAAGTCTATTGATAACTTTGATCTTTCGCAGAATGTACGGTTTTCTACGTATGCAGTCCCTATGATTATCGGAGAGGTAAGACGTTATCTTAGAGATAATAACCCGATCAGGGTTTCTAGATCCTTAAGGGATACAGCTTACAAAGCTTTGCAAGTTCGCGACCAGTTAATGGCTGAAAGAGCGCGTGAAGAGGAACCTACAGTCCAAGAAATTGCTGCTAAATTGGAAATGCCAAAAGAAGAAGTCGTGTTTGCTCTTGATGCTATTCAGGATCCCGTATCGTTATTTGAGCCGATTTATAATGATGGCGGTGATCCGATCTATGTTATGGATCAAATCAGCGACGATAAAGAACAGGATAAAAAATGGCTGGAACACCTTGCCCTGAAAGAAGCAATGGTACAGCTGACATCGAGAGAAAAAATGATATTAGATTTGAGGTTTTTTCAAGGAAAAACCCAAATGGAAGTTGCAGATGAAATTGGAATTTCTCAGGCTCAAGTTTCTAGACTTGAAAAAGCAGCCATTAAACAAATGAATCGTTCTGCAAGCATTTAAAATGATTCTCCCGTCTAGATGAAGGCGGGGTTTTTTTGTTGTTTAAAAAATTAAAATTTTTTCTATTATGGATAACTATCTCCATATTATTTGATCCGCATCTAGCTTCAGCGCCCAGCCTCTCGGAGGCCCACACGAGGTGGGTTAGTTCGACGTTGTCACAGGACGTGGCGCTCTTAGTCGAACATCTTTAGGAACCTTCTGCTAAATTCGCACACGTCTTGTGTGCAACGCAGAAGTCAGCCCATCCAGGGCAAGCCAGTTCGGCGTAGTCACAGGACGTGACGAACTTAGCCGAACGTCATTTGAAATAGGCGCTTGTGCTTTTGTTCATTAAAAGCTTTTATAAAAGCTAAGTTTTTCAAAGATGAGGATATGTTCTCTGAAGTACCTACATATAATGAATTAATCTACTTTTGCGCAAAGGGGTCGGGAATATGAGAATTTCAGATTTACAAGCAAAAGATATCGTGAACATGCATACCGGTAAAAGGCTTGGTCATGCAGGGGATGTGGATATCAATGTAGAAACTGGTCAAGTGGATGCGATCATTGTAGGCGGGGCGACAAAAATGATGACAATTTTTAATCGTGACAATGAATTTGTCGTTCCTTGGACTCAGATTGTCAAAATAGGTTCTGATGTTATTCTAGTAAATTTATACGAAGGGGACCCAAAGTAAAAAGTATTATCTCAAAGACACCTTAAGCTTAAAGGATTTTCTATGGCAATAACATAAAATATGTTAAAATAAGTAGACTGGTTTTGACGATTTTTTACGAAAGAAGAGGTATAATGAAAAAAATTCCTTTTTCTAGAAAAAGTGAAAGTATTCTCACCGTTAACAGAAAGCCATTTACAGAGGAATCTTCTCTTGTCGCAGGAATGACGACTAGAAAAGGGGGCGAGGGTGTTCAGCCCTTTGATACGTTAAACACAGCTTTTCATGTTGGAGATGATCCTCAAACGGTTGTTGAAAACAGAAAGCATGTCGGAAGGGAAATCGGATTTCCTCTGTCAAGTTGGACAGCTTGTGAACAGATTCATGGAAATGAGATCATAAAAATTAACAATAAAGATAAAGGAAAAGGTGCTCTTTCTCGAGACTCAGCAGCTGGTGAGGCAGACGGCATATATACAAAAGAAAAAGGATTACTTCTCGTAAGTTTTTATGCCGATTGCGTCCCTTTGATTTTTTACGCACCGGCTGCCGGTTATATAGGACTTGCTCATGCAGGCTGGAAAGGAACGGCTCTGAACATTGGAGGCAAGTTCATAAGAACGTGGGCCGGCAAAGAAGGGATAGACCTAGAAGAAATTTATGCAGTCATCGGGCCTTCCATTTCTCAAAATGCTTACGAAGTCGATGATAAGGTGATTTCGAAGATGAAACAAGTTCTACCAGCGAGAGTGCCTGAGCCCTGGTATACTTCGCAGCGTAAAGATAGGTTTCAACTTGATATGAAAGAAATGAACCGGATATTATTAGAACATGAAGGGATTCCACCTGAAAATATTTTTGTCAGCAGTCATTGTACATATAACGAAAACGATTTATTTTTCTCTCATCGAAGAAATAGCGGAGGCACCGGCCGAATGATGACGTTTATCGGTTTTGAAAAAGATCAATAGAAAGGAGACGCAAACATAGTGACCGTAGCAAATAACCTAGCTCAGATTCAGGAGACTATTAAAAAAGCATGCAGCTCCTCCGGCAGAGATCCGGAGAATGTAACAATCATTTCCGTTACAAAATATGTAAGCCTTGAAAAAACAAAAGAAGCGATAGAAGCCGGCATTCATCATATAGGCGAAAACAGGCTGGAAGGAGCACTTGAAAAATGGGAAGCCTTTCAAGGACAGGCCGGCTTTCATTTCATTGGATCACTGCAATCTAAAAAAGTCAAACACCTTGTCGGTAAATATGATTACTATCATTCTTTGGACAGGCTCTCTTTAGCCAAAGAGCTGCAAAAGCGCTGTCCGGAAAATCAAAAACTTCAATGTTTTGTACAGGTTAATGTCTCCGGAGAAGCTTCTAAAGCAGGTCTAGCACCAGAAGAAACAATTGATTTTATAAAACAGCTGAAGAACTACCCCGCTATTCAAGTAATTGGTTTAATGACAATGGCCCCTTTTAAAGAGGATCCAGAAGACACCCGCCCTGTTTTTCGCAGGCTCAGACATTTACGTGATAAAATCCGGGAACTCCGCCTTGAACATGCTCCATGCAATGAATTATCAATGGGAATGTCTAACGACTTTCATGTTGCCGTTGAAGAAGGAGCTACATATATTCGTCTCGGCTCCACACTAGTAGGCCGCGAGTAAAACGGCTAGAGGGAGAAGGAGGGTTAGGATGAGCTTTAAATCTAAATTTAAACGTTTTTTTGAATTGGAAGACGATGTTGTTGAAGAAGAAATAGAGGTTCCAGAGGGAACGCAAACGTATGAAAAAAAAGATGGAAAGAATGTCGTCAGTCTGCAAAGCGTTCAGCAGTCCGCAAAGGTAATGCTTATGGAACCCCGGCAATATGATGAGGCTCAGGATATTGCAGATCATTTAAAAAATAGAAAGTCTGTTATTATTAATGTGCAGCGTATTCAAAGCGACCAAGCCCGCCGAATCGTTGATTTTTTGAGCGGCACCGTTTACGCTATCGGAGGAGACATCCAAAAAGTCGGAACAAATATTTTTCTCTGTACCCCGGATAATGTCGATGTGTCTGGTGCGATTTCAGAGATATTACACGATACCCAGGATTGATTGTAGTAAAGGAGAATGCAGAACATGAACACAATTGGAATGATACTGCTTGCAGGGATGCAGATTTATTCTTATCTTATTATCATTTATATTTTAATGTCGTGGTTTCCAAATGCGCGTGAATCTTCTTTTGGACAAATGTTAGGCTCATTAGTTGAACCATACCTGGAGCCATTTAGAAAGATTATACCACCGCTTGGAATGATAGACATTTCACCTATTGTAGCTATTATTGCTCTTCATTTCGCCCGTTACGGCGTACAAGCATTGTTCTTTTAAGGAGTAATATATGTCTGTATTTGTACATTTCCGAAAAGAAGAACATGCGTTTGTAGAACAAGTAATGGAATGGAAAAAGGCTGTTGAAACAAAGTTTGAGCGAAAGCTGACCGACTTTTTGGACCCGCGTGAACAAGATATTCTTTCCTCTGTTGTTGGAAAAGATGAAACTGTACACCTTTCTTTTTGGGGAGGTGCGGAAGGCTGCGAACGAAAACGTGCGATACTATATCCTTTTTATGAAGAAGTTAATCGAGAAGACTTTGAATTGACTCTGTTTGAAATGACCTATCCTTCTAAATTTGTCACCATCGGCCATCGTGACGTGCTCGGATCACTGACAGGGCTTGGGTTAAAACGAAATAAATATGGTGATATCTTGGAAGGGAGCGGCTGTTTCCAATTTGTTACAGTAGAGGATATAGCCCTATTTATTGAAATGAACCTTCAAAAGATAGGGAAGGCGTCTGTATCTGTGGAGAAAATACCGATGCAAAGCATGCTTCCTATAGAAGATAACTGGGAAGAAGTACAGACAACTGTCTCTTCTTTCCGGCTGGATGTCATGATTGCTGAAATGTATCGTTTATCGAGAAGCAAAGCCGCCCCGTTCATAGAAAAGGGCCGGGTCAAAGTAAACTGGAAAACAGTAGATCAGGCGTCATTTCCTTTACAGGAAGGCGACTATGTTTCTGTACGAGGCTTAGGGCGGAGAAAATTATTAAATTCAGATGGAAAAACCAAAAAAGGACGCTTTAAAATAAGTTATGGAAAAAAACAAGATCCGTAAATAAAAGGCAGGATTTTCAAGTTTGCTGTCGAAATATCATGTTACTGAATAAATAGAAGAATGGAGGTGCGGGATTTGCCTTTAACACCATTAGATATCCATAATAAAGAGTTTACCAGAGGCTTTCGAGGATATGATGAAGACGAAGTTAATGAATTTTTAGATCAAGTCATTAAAGATTACGAAAATGTTATTCGTGAAAAAAATGAGCTGTTTTCCAAAGTAAATGAGTTAGAAGAGCGTTTGGAGCATTTTTCTAATATCGAAGAAACGTTGAACAAATCGATTCTCGTAGCCCAGGAATCTGCAGAAGAAGTACGCCGCAATGCAAAAAAAGAATCACAGCTGATTATTAAAGAGGCTGAGAAAAACGCGGATCGTATTATTAATGATGCTTTAAATAAAGCCCGCAAAATTGAACTTGAAATAGAAGAACTTAAAAAGCAAGCTTCTGTCTACCGGATGCGTTTTAAAATGCTGATTGAAGCCCAGCTTGAAATGTTACATAATGATGATTGGGATACGGTAATAGACACAAAAGAAGAACAAAAGGAAGAAGAGTCAGAAACAGAAAAACAAAGACAGCTTGACTGAGACAGGCTGTTTGTTCTATAATTTTTTCAATCAGAATATTCGAATGCATTCAACCTTACTTTCATCTTGAATGCTAAAGGAATGCACAGTACAAAAGACAATAAAAACGAAGATAGGGACGCGCCGTTTTGTTATTTTTCTATAGCGAGCTGTGGGCGGTGAAAGCACGGTGGAAAATCAAAACAGGACATCACCCTGGAGTTCCGGAACCGAAGTGTGTCACTAGGCTTCCGGCGGTAAATACCGTTAACATAAAAGAGTTGATGCTGTTTTCATGGCAGCATAACTAGGGTGGTACCGCGAGACCTTCTCGTCCCTTGGAGGGATGGGGAGGTCTTTTTTTATACTGAAATATTTCAATGCTTTCACATTTTCAAAATGTGCAGGATATTTGAATGGTTTTAATAAAGGAGGAAGTCAGCTAATGAGTTACAAAGAAACATTATTAATGCCGAAAACCGATTTTCCAATGAGAGGAAACCTTCCCAATCGGGAGCCTGAAAAACAAAAAGAATGGGACGAACAAAACATTTATGAAAAAGTGCAGAAACGCACGAAAGGCCGTCCGCTGTTTGTGCTTCACGATGGTCCTCCATACGCAAATGGAGACATTCATATGGGTCATGCTTTAAATAAAATTTTAAAGGACTTTATCGTACGGTATAAATCGATGAATGGCTATCATGCCCCGTACGTTCCTGGATGGGATACACACGGTCTTCCTATTGAAACAGCTCTTACAAAAAATAAAAAAGTGGATCGTAAAAAAATGACGATCGCAGAGTTTCGAAAAGCATGTGAAGATTATGCTTTAGAACAGCTTGACCGGCAACGTGAACAATTTAAACGTCTTGGGGTACGCGGGGATTGGGATAATCCTTATATTACGCTGACTAAAGAATATGAAGCCCAGCAAATTAAAGTATTTGGGGAAATGGCGAAAAAAGGCTATATCTATAAAGGGAAAAAGCCTGTTTACTGGTCACCATCTTCTGAATCTGCTTTGGCCGAAGCGGAAATTGAATACCACGATAAACGGTCTCCTTCGATTTATGTCAGTTTTGATGTAAAAGAAGGGAAAAATGTGCTTGACGGCGATGAAAAATTCATTATCTGGACCACTACCCCGTGGACCATTCCAGCAAACCTGGCAATTACGGTTCATCCAGAACTTTCTTACGCCGTCGTGGAGGAAGCAAATAAAAAATATGTTGTTGCAGAAGAATTGGTAGAACAGCTGCAAACAGTATTAGAGTGGGAAAATCCAACGGTTGTAAAAACGGTAAAAGGGAAAGACCTTGAGCACATTATGACCTCTCATCCTATTTATGGCCGTGATTCCCTTGTGATTCTTGGAGACCATGTCACCCTTGACGCAGGTACTGGTTGCGTACACACAGCTCCCGGCCACGGGGAAGACGACTATGTTGTCGGTCAGAAGTATGGTCTGGAAACGCTGTGCCCGGTTGATGACAAAGGGCGCTTTACCAAAGAAGCTCCTGGATTTGAAGGGCTTTTTTATGATGAGGCAAACAAACCAATTACACAAAAACTAGAAGAGCTCGGTGCGCTATTAAAGCTTACGTTTATCACGCATTCATATCCACATGACTGGCGGACGAAAAAACCGGTTATTTTCAGAGCAACGGCTCAATGGTTTGCTTCTATTGAGGATTTTCGTGAAGATCTGCTAGAAGCGGTTCGCAATGTTACATGGCTGCCGGAATGGGGCGAAACCCGTCTCTATAACATGGTGCGTGACCGCGGAGACTGGTGTATTTCCCGTCAGCGTGCCTGGGGGGTGCCGATCCCGATTTTTTACGGAGAAGATGGCGAAGAAATTGTAACGGATGAGACGATTAATCATGTTTCAGAGCTATTCCGTAAACACGGCTCCAACATCTGGTTTGAATGGGATACAAAAGATCTTCTACCAGAAGGATATACATCTGTACACAGTCCAAATGGTGAATTCACAAGAGAAATGGACATTATGGACGTATGGTTTGACAGCGGGTCTTCTCATCAAGCTGTACTTGAAGAAAAAGAGCAGCTGCAGCGTCCTGCAGATGTATATCTTGAAGGTTCAGACCAATACAGAGGCTGGTTTAACTCTTCCCTATCGACTAGTGTGGCAACGACCGGAAAAGCACCGTACAAAGCTATCATCAGTCATGGATTTGCTCTTGATGGAGAAGGCCGTAAAATGAGTAAATCCGTCGGAAACGTTGTCGTTCCGAATAAGGTAATGAAACAGCTCGGGGCAGATATTTTGCGTTTATGGGTAGCTTCTGTCGATTACCAGGCTGACGTTCGTATTTCAGATAAAATATTAAAGCAAGTAGCTGAAGCCTATCGAAAACTAAGAAATACTTTCCGTTTTCTGCTTGGTAACCTTCATGACTTTGTTCCGGCAAAAGACCGTGTGGAAGAAAGTGATATGCCTGAACTTGACCGGTATATGCTCGTCAAACTTCAAGATGTGATCAATAAAGCGAAAAAAGGTTATGATGAATATCAGTTTGCTACTGTTTTTCACACGCTTCATAATTTCTGTACCATCGAATTAAGCTCATTTTATATGGACATTGCTAAAGATACGTTATATATTGAAGCGCCGAACAATAAAGGCCGGCGTGCGATCCAGACGGTGATGTATGATACGTTAGTAGCGCTCGTTCGTTTAGTAGCACCAATTATTCCGCACACAGCTGATGAAGTGTGGGCCTTTATTCCAGGCGTTGAAGCAGACAGCGTACAGCTTACTGATATGCCGGAAGAAAAGAATGTCAGCCAGGCGAAGGAATTAAAAGAAAAATGGGATTATGTTATGACGGTTCGAGACGATGTGTTAAAAGCATTAGAGAATGCAAGAAATGAAAAAGTGATAGGAAAATCGTTAACTGCCTCCCTCACTCTTTATCCAGAGCCGGAGCTGAAAAAAGTTTTAGAAGAGGCCGGTGATTTAACGAAATTGTTTATTGTCTCTAGCGCATCGATTGTTGGAGAAAAAGCGGATGCACCGTCTTCTGCAGAAAGCCTGGAACACGTTGCTGTAGAGGTAATGCCTGCAGAAGGAGAAACGTGCGAACGCTGCTGGACCGTTACAGAAACGGTAGGAAAAGATCCGGAACATCCTGGTTTGTGTGATAAATGTACAGATATCGTTAAAGAGCATTACAGCCACGTATAATAAATTCATTAATTATAGTTGTCCGGGGGCCAAGATGTAATATGGTTCCCGGACAGCTTTTACAATGTTTATATTAAGTATGAAGGAGCATATATTTTTGCAGGGTAAGGCAGAAAAGCAGGGTGGATATTAACATGTTAATCATTTATTATATTTTGAGTCTTTTTATTATTGGTCTGGACCAGATAACGAAATTTTTAGTTGTAGAAAATATGGATATTGGTGAAAGTATAGAAGTTATCCCCGGTTTTTTTTATTTAACATCTCACCGTAACGCCGGAGCAGCTTTTGGCATACTCCAGGGGCAGATGTGGCTTTTTTATATTGTCACGGTCATTGTTATTATTGCTGTTCTTTACCATTTACATAAATACGGAAAGGACAGCAAGCTTATAGGTATTCCCCTTGCCCTTATTATGGGCGGTGCCGTTGGAAATTTTATTGATCGTCTCCTTTTTGGTGAAGTCGTTGATTTCTTTAATGTCTATATTTATACGTACAACTATCCCATTTTTAATATTGCCGATTCAGCATTGGTAGTAGGAGTACTTCTCCTCGTAATAAAAATTACAGCAGATGAGTGGAAAGAAAAGAGGAACAAAGCATGAAAGAATTAGAATGGTTTATCGAGGCAGCAGAAGCAGGAGAACGGATTGATAAATATCTTTCTGGAAAACAGGAAGATTGGTCACGAACAACCATTCAAGCATGGATAAAAGAAGGTTTAGTGCTGGTAAATGAAGCCACGATAAAACGTAACTATGTACTGCAGGCAGGCGACAAGATTGCAGTGTATCCGAAAGAACCTGAAGAACCGGAGATAACGGCAGAAAATATTCCTTTAGATATTCGATATGAAGACAGCGATATTGTAGTTGTAAACAAGCCTAGAGGAATGGTCGTTCACCCTGCACCCGGGCATTATTCAGGTACTCTCGTAAATGCGTTAATGTATCATTGCCGTGATTTATCTGGAATCAATGGAGAGTTGCGTCCTGGAATTGTACACAGAATTGACAAAGATACTACAGGGCTGTTGGTAGCGGCGAAGCATGACAATGCTCATGAGAACCTAAGTGTGCAATTACAGGATAAAAAAATAGAACGGTTGTACCGGACCATTGTGCACGGAACGATACCGCACGAGCGCGGCACGATAGAAGCTCCGATAGGAAGAGATCCAAAAGACCGGCAGAAAATGGCTGTCACCGAAAAAAACGCCAAAGATGCTGTAACGCATTTTACTGTTTTAGAACAATGGAAGGACTATACTTTTGTGGAATGCCGGCTTGAAACGGGACGCACCCATCAAATTCGTGTGCATATGGCTTATATCGGCCATCCGGTTGCCGGTGATCCAAAGTATGGAAGAACAAAGACGCTGTCGATAGCAGGACAGGCACTTCATGCAGCGAGACTTGGCTTTGCACATCCTGTAAAGAATGAATATATGGAGTTTGAAACCTCATTACCTGAGGACATGTCAAAAATAATAGAAGATCTTCGAAAAAGGTCTTGACCTTTGAAGCTGGATTTGCCATAATCAATATCAAGAAAACAGCAATAAACAGCAACCTTTAAAGACAGTCCCGTGAGGCTGAGAAGGAGCTTGTGTACAGGCCGCATAATGAAGCGGTATGAGTATGTCTGTATATAGGTACCCCATCCTCTCACCCAGCCGGGCGGGAGGATTTTTTATGGAATACACAATGTAAGAGCCGCATCTCCCTGAAGTTAGCGGCAAGGGTTTTTGGGTAATTAGTTACGCTAGTTAACAAGAAAAAACGATAGGACGGTAGGTTGCCATGGAAACAGAAGAAAGAGTATTACTCGATCAGCAGGCTATACGAAGAGCATTGATTCGAGTTTCTCATGAAATTATTGAAAAAAACAAAGGCATAGATGATTGTATTCTTGTTGGAATTAAAACAAGAGGAATTCATGTAGCCGAACGTCTGGCAGCTAATATTTCTCGCATTGAAGGAAAAGACATTCCAGTAGGGGAAGCCGATATTACGCTGTACCGGGATGACTTAAGCCATCAAACAGAAAGTGCTGACCCAGAACTAAAAGGTACTAATATCCCTGTTACTGTTCATGATAAAAAAATCATTTTAGTAGATGACGTGCTTTACACAGGACGGACAGTCAGAGCGGCAATGGATGCGGTGATGGATCTTGGCAGGCCTTCTCAGATTCAGCTAGCTGTGTTAATTGACAGAGGCCACCGTGAGCTGCCGATCAGGCCAGATTATGTTGGGAAAAATATTCCAACATCCAAAGAAGAAGTGATTGCCGTCAAATTGACGGAAGCAGATAATATTGACGAAGTAACTATTCGACAAAAAAACTAAATGACGCACCTCTTTAAATCAGTCCAGAGAGGCTGAAAAGAGGTATAAATCAAGCGAGGCAGGCCCATGCCTCCCGCGCTTGCGATTTGTACCTCTTTGCCCTCTGCGGCAAGGAGTTTTTTTATACCTTGCTGAGAAAAGGGGCAGCAAAGTGCGATGACAAATCGGGAGGGAAATTATCATGGAAAACGAAGTCAAATTGCATGTAGATGAAGTACCAAAATGGAACCAATGGTTAATATTAAGCTTGCAGCATTTGTTTGCAATGTTTGGAGCTACTATTCTTGTACCGGTTTTAACCGGATTAAGCCCAGCGATCGCCCTTATTTCAAGCGGTCTTGGCACACTAGCGTATTTGATTATAACTAAAGGGCAGATTCCTGCTTATCTCGGCTCTTCTTTCGCTTTCATTATGCCGGTAATTGCAGCTATGTCTATAGGCGGGCCGGAAGGTGTAATGATCGGTTCGTTTACAGCAGGAGTTGTTTACGGTATAACGGCCCTTCTTATTAAATGGACCGGGGTGCAGTGGCTGATGAACCTGCTTCCGCCGATAGTGGTAGGACCGGTCATCATGGTTATCGGTTTGGGGCTTGCCAGTACTGCCATTGAAATGGCAATGAATTTTGATGAAGAAAGCGGAACGTATGTTGAGCCCATGCTTCATTTTAGTGTCGCGCTTGTCACGCTCGCGATAACAATTATAGCGTCTGTCTTTTTTAAAGGATTTTTCAATCTCATTCCTATACTGTTTGGTATTGCCGGCGGTTACACGACAGCAGCATTTATGGGGCTGGTTAACTTTACAGAGATCATCGAAGCACCGTGGCTGCGCGTCCCGGATTTTGTCACACCGTTTGCAACGTTTACCCCGCAATGGTCCTGGAGCATTGTAGCGATCATGGCACCGATTGCCATCGTGACTCTAGCAGAGCATATTGGAGATCAGATGGTGCTAAGTAAAGTGGCAGGGAAGAACTTTGTGAAGAAACCGGGATTGCACCGTTCAATCCTTGGAGACGGTGTAGCAACGATCATCGCTTCTTTTGTCGGCGGTCCGCCTAATACAACCTATGGAGAAAACATCGGTGTTCTCGCTATTACAAGAGTATTCAGCGTATTTGTTATCGGAGGAGCAGCGGTACTTGCCATCATCTTCGGTTTTGTAGGAAAGGTAGAAGCGTTAATAGCAAGCATCCCAGGAGCGGTTATGGGCGGCATTTCGATTCTGCTCTTCGGGATTATCGCTTCATCTGGAATGAGAATGTTAATAGATAACCAAATTGACTTTGGCATTAAACGAAACCTTATTATTGCTTCTGTCATCCTGGTGACAGGAATAGGCGGAGCATTCATTCAAATTAGTGACAATCTAGAAATAGCCGGAATGGCATTGGCTACAATGATCGGTATCTTGCTGAATGCCATCCTGCCTGGGAAAAAATATGGCCAAGGAAACGGTGCGATGTTTGCATCGCTAGAAGAACAATTAAAAGAAAAAGAAAATAACAATGCAGCCTGAACCATCCTTTAAAGAAGTACAGAGAGACTCTCAAGGGTGAACATACAGTGCTAGAAAGGTATCGCTTACGAGAAGCATATGCTTTCTAATATCCTTTTTTAAAAGGGAGCACTGTATCTTTAACCCCTGAATAGAGTTTCAGGGGTTTTATTTTTACCTTTACAGGTCAGCTGCCCAAATGTTTAAGTTTAACCATTTTTTATGAGGAGAATGATGATGGAATGATGATGCAAACGGAGCTTGATAGAAAAAGAAAACAGCTGCAGCCGACACACGTATTAACCATGGAAGACTGGGGAGTAAACGAGATTCATAATCTTCTAGATCATGCGGAGAACTTATCAAGGCGGCCTAAGGTATTTCCATCGCAGCGGCTTTTCGCAGCAAATTTGTTTTTTGAGCCAAGTACGCGTACGAAAATCAGTTTTGAAGCAGCTGAAAAAAAATTAGGTCTTGATGTTTTGCCTTTTGAAGCAGACACATCCAGTGTTAAAAAAGGAGAAACTCTTTATGATACGGTGAAAACATTAGAGAGCATCGGTGCAAACGTAGTGGTCATCCGTCATAGCAAAGAGCGTTATTTCGATGGATTAAGAGATCGAATAAATATACCTATCATCAATGGCGGGGACGGCTGCGGTCATCATCCTACTCAGTCTTTTTTAGATCTATTAACAATAAAACAAGAATTTGGAACGTTTGAAGGTTTAAATATAGTGATCGCAGGGGACATCTTTCACAGCCGTGTAGCAAGATCTAATCTCGAAGTACTCGAACGGCTCGGTGCTAATGTGTTTGTCAGCGGACCGAAAGAGTGGATGTCAAAAGAATTGATGCATCGATATGTAACGATGGATGAAGCGGTAGAAAAAGCAGACGTCATGATGATGCTTCGCATTCAGCATGAACGTCACGCAGTCAAGATGGTAGCCGGTCCAAAAGATTATCATCAGCTATATGGACTCACGGTAAGTCGGGAAAAACGGATGAAACAAAAGAGTATCATTATGCACCCTGCCCCGATTAACAGAGATGTAGAAATAGCTGATGAATTAGTGGAATGTGATCGGTCCAGAATTTTTAAACAGATGAGAAATGGTGTATTTGTACGTATGGCCGTATTAAACCAAGTGCTTGATCAACATAAAGGAGGAGTAATTCAATGAACGGTTGGATTAAAGGTGCAGCAATATATACAGTAGAAGGAAAAGTTGAACATAAGGATGTGGAAATAAAAGATGGGAAAATAGCTGCTATAGGAACTGCACCAGATGAAGCAGCAGTACTTCTAGAAGCGGAAGGAAAATTGTTATCACCTGGATTTGTTGATGTCCATGTTCATTTGCGCGAGCCTGGCGGAGAACATAAAGAAACAATTGAAACCGGTACTGCAGCTGCAGCAAAAGGAGGATTTACAACCATTTGCCCGATGCCCAATACGAGGCCTGTTCCGGATACTCCAGAAGAAATGAAGCGGATGTGGAAACGAATTAATGAGAAGGCGCACGTAAACGTTTTGCCATACGCTTCTATAACGACGCGGCAGCTTGGCAAAGAACTGACAGACTTTGAAGGTCTGAAGAATGCCGGGGCATTTGCATTCACAGATGACGGCGTAGGCATTCAGGACGCATCGATGATGCTTGCAGCTATGAAAGAAGCAGCAAGCGTTGGTAAGGCTATTGTTGCTCACTGTGAGGAAAACACACTGATCAATAAAGGAAGTGTTCATGAAGGAAAATTCTCAGAAAAACATCAATTAAACGGAATACCTTCCGTTTGTGAATCCGTACATATCGCGAGAGACGTCCTGCTTACAGAAGCAGCGGGTGCGCATTATCACGTCTGCCACGTCAGTACAAAGGAATCGGTGCGGGTGATTCGTGATGCGAAAAAGGCAGGCATACACGTAACAGCAGAAGTAACACCGCACCACTTACTTCTTTCAGAAGAGGATATACCCGGCCTTGATGGAAATTTCAAAATGAATCCACCGCTTCGGGCAAAAGAAGACCAGGAAGCTTTGCTCGAAGGCTGGCTTGATGGAACGATTGATTTTATTGCGACCGACCATGCTCCTCATGCAGAAGAAGAAAAAGCACAAGGTATGGAAAAATCTCCATTCGGGATAACCGGTTCAGAAACCGCATTTCCTCTCTTATATAAATATTTGGTCGAAAAAGGAGTTTGCACTCTCGAACAATTACTTGACAGTTTAACTCGAAAACCATCGGCTGTTTTTAACCTTGAAGCAGGTTCGCTTACGGCAGGAGCGGCAGCTGATTTAACTCTCATAGATTTAGATAAAGAAGAAGTAATTGATCCAAAAACATTTGAATCAAAAGGAAAAAATAGTCCATTTACAGGGTGGAAAACAAAAGGAACACCGATATTAACCATGGTCGGCGGCAAGGTTGTATATAAAAAGGAAGGAGCGCGACTTACATGAAAAGAAAATTGATTCTAGAAAACGGCACCGTATTTACTGGCGAGGCACTGGGAAGCTCACGCGATACTTCAGGAGAAGTGGTTTTTAATACGAGTATGACAGGCTATCAGGAAATTTTGTCTGACCCTTCTTATTGCGATCAAATTATTACGCTGACGTATCCGCTTATCGGGAACTACGGCATAAACCGTGATGATTTCGAAACG
The DNA here is from genome assembly GCF_041949975.1 of Alteribacillus sp. JSM 102045. NCBI lineage: Bacteria > Bacillati > Bacillota > Bacilli > Caryophanales > Bacillaceae > Alteribacillus > Alteribacillus sp. JSM 102045. The sequence goes on from NZ_JBHFQG010000002.1 coordinate 76,720, forward strand.
CTGGATCCAACTGCTGGCGGACTGATTGTAAGAGAATCGGCATCGCATCCAAGCAATTTCCGAAGTGCAGCAACCCTTGACGCCTGGCTGAAAGAAAAAGATATACCTGCTGTTGCAGGAATAGATACGAGAATGCTGACCCGTCTCATTCGCAGCCGCGGAACATTATATGGACGTCTTTGCAATGAAAAGGCAGAGGAAGCAGATGTGATTGAAGAGCTGCAAGCCTTTCAGCCATCAAAAGATAAAGTCAAGAAAGTTTCTACCAAAAATGCTTATCATGCTCCCGGTTCAGGGCGGAGAGTCGTTTTAATGGATTACGGAGCCAAACACGGCATTGCGAGGAATCTCATAGAGCGCGGCTGTGATGTGTTTGTGCTTCCATATAATGCAACAGCAGAAGAGGTAATTAAATTAAATCCAGACGGAGTCATGCTGAGCAACGGTCCTGGAGACCCGACGGATGTACCAGAAGCAGCTGAAACATTAAAATCACTTCTTGGCAGGGTCCCGATTTTTGGAATCTGTCTAGGTCATCAGCTTCTGTGCCTCGCTTGCGGTGCCCGCTCGTCCAAACTGAAATTCGGACACCGCGGCGGAAATCATCCAGTAAAAGATGTAAGAAACGGCCGTGTTGATATAACCTCGCAAAACCATGGCTACACGATAAATAGAGATTCTTTAATGGGAACAGATCTTCAGCTGACCCATGTAAATGTAAACGACGGAACGGTAGAAGGGGTATCTCATCACCATTACCCTGCTTTCAGCGTGCAGTACCACCCGGAAGCATGCCCGGGACCAGCTGATTCGAATGATTTGTTTGACGATTTTATTGCGATGATCGATAAGCATCAAGTTGTATCCATCTAAGGGTTAAAGGAGAGAGGAAAATGCCAAAACGTACAGATATAAAGAAAATACTCGTTATAGGTTCCGGTCCGATTGTTATCGGCCAGGCAGCTGAATTTGACTATGCAGGCACACAGGCCTGTCAAGCGTTGAAGGAAGAAGGTTATGAAGTCATTCTTGTCAACTCCAATCCAGCCACTATTATGACGGATACGAACATGGCAGACAAAGTATATATTGAACCGATTACGCTGGAATTTGTCAGCCGTGTCATAAGAAAAGAAAAGCCTGATGCCCTGCTTCCAACATTAGGCGGACAAACGGGCCTGAATATGGCGATGGAGCTTTATAATGAAGGTGTTTTAGAACAATACGACATTTCTCTTCTAGGAACGGAACTTGAAGCGATTCAAAAAGCAGAAGACAGAGAAGCATTCCGTTCCCTTATGAAACAATTAAATGAACCTGTGGCGGAAAGCGAGATCATTCACAATCTCGAAGAAGCAAAAGCATTTGTAGAAAAAATCGGTTATCCGGTTATTGTACGCCCAGCTTACACGCTTGGCGGAACGGGCGGAGGACTCGTGCATAATGAAAAAGAACTTCATGAAATAATAAGCTCCGGTTTAAAATACAGCCCTGTACATCAATGTCTGCTCGAAAAAAGCATTGCCGGTTTTAAAGAAGTAGAATACGAAGTCATGAGAGATGGATCCGGCCAAAGCATCGTTGTTTGTAACATGGAAAACATTGATCCTGTCGGTATTCACACCGGTGACTCTATTGTTGCAGCTCCAAGTCAAACATTATCTGATCGGGAATATCAAATGCTCCGCGATTCATCGCTTAAAATTATTCGTGCCTTAGAAATTGAAGGCGGCTGTAACGTCCAGTTTGCTCTTTCTCCGCACAGCTTCGAGTATTATATTATCGAAGTGAATCCGCGGGTGAGCCGTTCTTCCGCGTTAGCTTCCAAAGCGACAGGCTATCCGATCGCAAAATTAGCCGCCAAAATTGCGGCAGGCTACCGGCTGGATGAACTGAAAAACCCTATCACCGGAACAACGTATGCAAGCTTTGAACCTGCGTTAGATTATGTGGTTACGAAAATACCGCGCTGGCCGTTTGATAAGTTCGAAGCAGCCAACCGCAGACTCGGTACGCAGATGAAAGCGACCGGAGAAGTAATGGCCATCGGCCGCACGTTTGAGGAATCGATCATGAAAGGGGTTCGTTCCCTGGAAATGAACAAACATCATTTGAGTGATCAAGCTTATATGGAATACACCGACGAACAAATCGAAGAAAAACTAGTAAAAGCAGAAGATGAGAGATTGTTTGTGGTTGGAGAAGCTTTCCGCAGGGGCTGGTCGATTGAAACACTTTACAGTCTTACAAAGATAGACCGCTTCTTCCTTGAGAAATTTTCGGGAATCATTACTGCTGGAGAAGAACTGCCCTATCATCCAGGTAATCCGGACATGCTGAATCTTGCAAAACAAATGGGTCTATCTGATTCATTTATTGCTGCGAAGTGGGAATGGACAGAAAAAGAAGTCTATGAAATGAGGAAACGTAAACAAATAATGCCGGTTTACAAAATGGTGGACACATGTGCCGCTGAATTTGAATCAGAAACACCTTATTATTATTCAACCTATGAGCAGGAAAATGAAAGCGGCCGTACAAATAAGCCTTCCGTGTTAGTGCTTGGCTCAGGCCCGATCCGCATTGGACAGGGAATTGAGTTTGATTATGCTACAGTTCATACCGTTTGGGCGCTGCAGGAAGAAGGCTATGAAGCTATCATCATTAATAATAACCCGGAAACAGTATCTACTGATTTCAGTGTTTCTGACAAACTGTATTTCGAACCCCTCACCCTTGAAGATGTAATGCATGTGGTGGAGCAGGAAAAACCAGAAGGGGTTATCGTGCAGTTTGGCGGACAGACCGCTATTAATTTAGCAGACGGTCTTCACGAACATGGTGTGAAAATTCTTGGTACCACACTTGAAGATATGGACAGAGCAGAAGACCGTGATAAGTTTGAGTACTCCTTGCAGCAATTAGGAATTCCGCAGCCATTAGGAAGAACCGCTGTTTCTTCAAAAGAGGCCGTAGGAATAGCCGCTGACATCGGTTACCCAGTATTAGTGCGCCCATCCTATGTACTAGGCGGAAGAGCAATGGAAATTGTAGATAACGAAAATGAACTGCTGTCTTATATGGAGCGTGCGGTAAAAGTAAATGAAAAACATCCCGTCCTGATCGACCGCTACATGATCGGTAAAGAAATTGAAGTCGATGCAGTAGCAGACGGAGAAACGGTGTTTGTGCCGGGGATTATGGAGCATATCGAACGCGCCGGAGTCCACTCGGGAGATTCGATCGCTGTGTATCCACCGCAGACGCTCTCTGAGGAGATCAAGCAAAAATTGGTGGAACGTACCATTGCCATTGGAAAAGGACTCAATATTAAGGGACTCTTAAATATTCAATTTGTCATTCATGACAACGAAGTATATGTTTTAGAAGTAAATCCGCGTGCAAGCCGGACGGTGCCGTTTTTAAGCAAAATCACAGGAGTGCCGATTGCATCCATTGCCACAAGAGTAATGACTGGAAAAAGTCTTATGACTCAAGGATACAGCGACGGACTGCTGCCGGAGAAAAAAGAAGTCTCTGTGAAAGTGCCGGTATTTTCTTTTGCCAAATTACGAAGAGTAGACATTACGCTTGGACCGGAAATGAAATCAACAGGCGAAGTGATGGGGCGTGACGTATCACTTGAAAAAGCATTATACAAAGGCTTAATTGCTTCTGGGATGAACATACCAGAACACGGATCCGTTCTGTTTACGATCGCAGATAAAAACAAACAAGAAGCGCTGACGCTTGCACGCCGCTTTCATCAGATCGGCTACAATCTGCTTGCAACAAAAGGAACAGCGGATTATTTAAGAAAAGAAAACATTCCTGTAACAGTGGTAAATAAGGTCGAAGAATCTTCTCCGAATTTGTTAGACATTATCCGGGAAGGCAAAGCACAATTTGTTATTAATACGCTCACCAAGGGCAAACAGCCTGCACGGGATGGATTCCGGATCAGACGGGAAGCCGTCGAAAACGAAGTGGTTTGTATGACGTCTATTGATACAGCCGATGCGTTATTAAAAGTACTAGAAATGATCACTTTTTCTGCAGAAGCGATGCCTGCCATGGAAAAAAGAGAAGCGGTTCGAGCGAACGGGGTGACAGTGTGAGAAAAGAAGATATGATCGTGCGCTCCAATAAAGAAATTGCCGAGAATATTTTTGAAATGACCCTTCAGGGAGAAATGGTAAAGGAGATAACCGCACCGGGGCAGTTTCTTCATATAAAACCATCGAATCAGTCCACGCCTTTACTTCGGCGCCCGATCAGCATTTGTGCTCACAACAAGCAAAATAACGAGCTGACGATTATTTATCGAACAGAAGGCGAAGGAACGAATCTTTTCTCACAACGCAAGCAAAATGATTCCGTGGATGTTCTTGGTCCGCTCGGCAACGGCTTTTCTTTGGAAGAAGCCGAGCAAGGTGAAACAGCATTAATTGTCGGCGGAGGGGTCGGCGTTCCTCCGCTTTACTCCCTGGCTCTTTCGCTTGCTGAAAAAGGAGTAAAGGTTGTTACAGTGCTCGGTTTTGCTGACGCTGCTTCTGTCTTTTATGAAGAAAAATTTAAAGAAACGGGCGATGTATATGTGAGCACCATGGATGGAAGTGCCGGACATAAAGGTCTTGTCACCGATGTAATAGATAGAGAATCATTACGTTTTGACCGGTTATATGCCTGCGGCCCAATACCTATGTTAAAAGCACTAGAAGATGAATATCCAAACGCGGCAGGGAGCCTTTCCCTCGAGGAGAGAATGGGATGCGGTATCGGTGCTTGCTTTGCCTGTGTCTGCCATACACAAAATGACCCTAACGGAAGTGAATACCGGAAAGTCTGCAGTGACGGCCCTGTATTTCCATGGAGAGAGGTGGTACTATGACTCAGCTTCAAACAAACCTACCCGGATTACCTATGAATAATCCAATCATGCCTGCATCTGGCTGTTTTGGATTTGGAGAAGAGTTTGCCAAATTATATGACTTAAACCAACTTGGAGCTATTGCGTTAAAAGCAACAACCAATCATCCAAGGTTTGGTAATGAGACACCAAGAGTTGCGGAAACACCAGCTGGAATGTTGAATGCAATCGGTCTGCAAAACCCGGGCCTTGAAAAAGTGATGGAAAAATTAAGTTGGCTCGAAACGTATGACACGCCCCTGCTTGCAAATATTGCCGGAACAACAATGGAAGATTATGAGGAAGTAGCAGCTGAATTGTCTGCAACAAACCAGGTAGGGGCTTTAGAGCTGAATATTTCTTGTCCGAACGTAAACGAAGGCGGGATAGCTTTTGGAACAGATCCTGATCTGGCAGCCGAACTAACAAGACGGGTCAAAAAGGTATCCTCCTGCCCTGTTTATGTCAAGCTTTCTCCAAATGTTATGGATATCACTGTGGTGGCAAAAGCAGTAGAACAAGCCGGCGCCGATGGTTTATCAATGATTAATACTTTGTCGGGGATGAAAATTGATATACAATCAGGCAAACCGCTGCTCGCAAATGAAACCGGCGGTCTATCGGGACCGGCTATTAAGCCAATTGCCATTCGGATGATTCATGAAGTTCGAAAGCAGACAGAACTACCTATTATCGGAATGGGTGGTATTTCTACACTCGATGATGTGATTGAATTTATAATGGCTGGTGCGGATGTGGTGGCTGTTGGAACAGCTAACTTTACGAACCCATTTATTTGTCCCGAACTTATTCGCGAACTAGAAGATTGGGTTCATGCGAAAGGATTGGAAAATGTCCAGGATCTCCGAAAAAAAGGAGTGAGATCCCTGTGAATAAACCATTAATTATAGCAATGGATTTTGCAGACAAGCAAACAGCAAATGCGTTTTTATCTTCCTTCGAAAATGAAAAACTATTTCTCAAAGTGGGCATGGAATTATTTTACCGTGAAGGACCGGCATTGGTAGAAAAGTGGAAGGCAGCAGGTCACCAATTGTTCTTAGACCTTAAACTTCATGATATTCCGAACACCGTAAAAGCGGCAGCCAGGCAACTTGCTTCTTTACAAGTTGATTTAATTACAGTACATGCTGCAGGTGGTATAAAGATGATGGAAGCAGCTAAAGAAGGATTATCGGAAGGAGCTCTATCAAAAACTCCTGATTGCATAGCTGTTACCCAGCTGACCAGTACATCAGAGAAGATGATGAAACACGAACTAGCTATTGAAAAAACACTAAAAGATACTGTCATTCATTATGCAAACAATGCCAAACAGGCGGGACTTCAAGGTGTTGTTTGTTCAGCACTAGAAGCGCCGTTTATTAAGCAGCAGGTAGGATCCGATTTTTCTGCGGTCACACCTGGCATCCGGCTTTCAAACAATAAGTCAAATGATCAACAACGGGTGGTAACACCGCAGGAAGCAAGGGAGCTTGGAAGTGATGCCATTGTTGTAGGAAGAAGCATCACACGTGCTGCTGAAAACCCGTACCAGCAATATATAGAAATAAAAAAGCAGTGGGGGAATGAAGCATGAAACAATGGTTAGCTCAAGAATTATTAAAAATAGAAGCAGTCAGTTTAAAACCAGATAACCCATTCACCTGGTCATCAGGAATTAAATCACCGATATACTGCGATAACAGACTTACCTTATCCTACCCTGCGCTTCGTCAAAGCATTGCAGAAGGGTTAAAGACATTGATTGAAACAAAATATCCGGATGCAGACGTTATCGTAGGTACGGCCACTGCCGGAATCCCTCACGCTGCACTGGTTGCTGATAAGATGGAGCTTCCGATGATTTATGTTCGCAGTTCATCCAAATCACATGGAAAAGGAAATCAAATCGAGGGTGTGTTAAAAGAAGGTGCGAAAGCAGTAATCGTGGAGGATCTTATTTCAACAGGTGGAAGTGTTATTAAGGTCCAGGAAGCATTACAGGCTTATAATGCAGATGTACTCGGAACGGCTGCTATTTTTACGTACGGGCTGCAAAAAGGAGTAGACATGCTGAAAGACGCTGACTTAAAGGCCGAGACTCTTACAGACTATAATACCCTTCTTGAAACTGCCCTCAAGGATAACTATATAACAGAACAGCAATTTAGAAGATTAGAGATGTGGAAGAAGGATCCGGAAAGCAGAAAGTGGCTTGAAACAACCATACACGTCAAGTAATTAGAGGATTCAGTTATTTCATCAGGGTGTGATTTTTGTCTTCACACTCTATTTTTTATATGTGCAACCCCGTTCCCAGTCATTGAATTTTTTTCCTTTATGGTATAAGGTGAAAGAAACAACCGTATTATCAGTAATCTTGCATTTTTCTTCAATTATTATTCCATTCAGCTGTAATAAATTCAGTCGTCACTTCCTTCATACTGTAATGTTATTTGTAAAGTAAAACATAATCGTAAGGAGATAAACCATGCGGAAAATGACAGGAAAAGAATTTAGTGAACAAGTAGAATTTTTTGATACTGTGGCGCAAACGAACTGGCTGTCAGGTCTTCACCAAGCATTGAAAGATAAAAGCGGAACCTGGGAGAAAAAAGACGTACTCGATGTTGGCTGCGGTACAGGAAGGTTATTATTGAAAGGTGCAAAAGAAGCAGCTTCCCTTACTGGTATAGACTTATCAGAAGGAATGATAAAAAAAGCGAGAAAGCTGGAAGCTTTGCAGCCTGGGAAAGCTTCGACCACTTTTATAGTGGGAGACGCATACGCTCTTCCTTTTGTGGACCGCACCTTTGATATCAGCATTTCGACGCTGGTTATGTTTTTATTACCAGAGCCGGAGAAAGGAATAAAAGAAATGGCGAGGGTGACGAAGTCAAATGGGATTAGCATATTGCTTAATCCTACTCCTAAAATGGACCCTGTTGCCGCAGAAGAGTATGCAAACGCCCAAGCTTTAGAGGGGTTTGAAAAAGAATCCTTTCTCAAATGGTCGAATGTTTCACCAAGAAGGCACCGATTTGAAAGTGGACAGTTAAGTGAACTTTTATATGAGCATGGTGCCAGTTATATACACCAAGAAAAAGCTCTCGGAGATCTTGCTCTTTTGACAAAAATCGTTTGGAACTAAGAAATAAGGGGTCCAAGAGTGTCTTGGACCCCGTTCTTCGAATATTTCCCCTGGACCAGTCATCAAACGAGTCTCTTGGCTCCCATTCATCGAAAATAATGACAGTGCAGGTCACTAATCGTGCCTCTTGGTCCCCGCCCAATGTATAAATCCTTTGCTTTGGTTACCAAGGGTGTCCCTTGGTGACCGTTTATCCTTTCTTGCACTTGTTTTAGTCATCAAGCCTCTTATGAGAAGAATACTGTCTTTCTTTTAAAAGAAATCGGTTTAATTTCTGGAAGCCCGCAGCTTTAAAACCAAATCCTCATCCGGTGTCACAAAGACCGTAGACTGCTGTTCATAGGTGACAAAGCCGGGTTTTGCACCGTTCGGTTTGCGGACATGCTTTATTTTTGTATAGTCTACCGGAACAGAAGCAGAGTCTTTTGCTTTAGAATAGTACGCTGCGATATTGGCTGCTTCTAGGAGAGTTTGTTCGCTAAACGATTCTCCTCGAATGACGACATGAGAGCCGGGAATATCTTTTGTATGCAGCCACGTATCTTCTTTATGAGCGACCCGGTTGGTAAGGTACTCATTTTGTTTGTTGTTCTTTCCTACCAATATTTCGGTGCCGTCGCTGGAAACATATTTTTCGAGCACTGGCTTTACTGGCTTATTCTTTTTCCTGCCTTTGCCAGGCCTTTTTTTCACATACCCTTGTTCGGATAATTCTTCGCGGATTTCATCAATATCAGACGGAGAAGCAGACTCCAGCTGCTGGATTAGTTGTTCTAAGTAAGTCATTTCTTCCTCGGTCTGTCTGATTTGTTCTTTTCCCATTTCAAGAGATGTTTTGGCTTTATTATATTTACGGAAAAAAGACTGGGCATTTTCTGAAGGAGTCTTCTCAGGGTCAAGCGGAATCATGATCGTACCGCCGTTTTCATCATAATAATCTATTACCTCAATTTCTTTTTCTCCGCCTTTGATCAAGTGCAGATTTGCGGTAAGCAGTTCTCCAAATTTTTGAGCTTCATGTGCTTTTTCTGCTTGCTGTACTGTTTTTTCAAGTTTTTTAATCTTTTTCTTATTTTTTTGCCATTCGTTTCGTAATAGTCGTTCTAAGTCATGGGCCTGCTGTTTTACCCGGTCCCTTTCAGCTTTGCCGGAATGAAAGCGGTCAAGCAGCTCACTGACAGAATCAAATTTTTTCGCGCGGCCTTTTATATGAGTTAACTCTATGACTGAATAAAATTCTTTATCATTTGTTGCTGCTATTTGGGGGTAGTAGCTATGCTCTTTCACATCATTCATTATCTCTAAAAATGAAGCAGCAATGTTTTCAGCGCTTCCCAAACCGGCCCGGTGTACGATTTCCTTTGTTGTTTGCGGCGAAAGACCAGTGAATGCTTGAACAAGCTGTCGGTCGATTTTTCCCTGGTTCGTATCTAATTTACGAAGCACGTCCTCCTTATCTACTTCTAATGGATTGGCTTTATGCTGCTGAGGAGGTCCTACATATTCTCTTCCGGGTAATATCGTTCGATGCCGGTTCACGGATGGAGGCAAATGTTTCATGCTGTCTAAAATTTGGTTGGTTTCTTTATCGACGAGCAAAACATTGCTGTGTTTCCCCATAATTTCTATAATCAGGTACTTAATCGATACATCTCCGATTTCATTTTTTCCTTCAATTACTAACGTGACGATACGCTCCATTCCATCTTGCTTTATTTCCCTGATAAAGCCGCCTTCTATGTGCTTGCGAAGCAGCATGCAGAACATAGGCGGCTCGGGAGGATTATCAAAGGAAGCATTCGTTAAATTCATTCGTGAAAAACTGGGGTTTGCTGATATAAGGAGCTGGTGATTTTTCCGGTTGGCTCGAATCGTTAAAAGAAGATCCATTTTATAAGGTTGTTTGATTTTCGTTACTCTGCCGTTTAATAAGTGCTGTTCACATTCATGGATGACAGCTCGTGTCATAATTCCGTCAAAAGACATATGTGTAGTACATCCTCTCTATTGCTGTAAAACATTTCTTTCAATCAATATAGCCAGGGGCCCTCACTTTTGCTTTTCTTAATAAGTATAGCATGAATTGCGGCTTGTCTGAATATGATGTGATGATACGTTTAACCAGGGGTGAGGGATGGAATGAACTGGCATCAGCAACCAAAAGAAAAACTTGAAAACATATTACAAGTCACTGCTGGGACAGGGCTCGGTGATGGACAGGCTAAAGCTCGTCTGAAACAAGTAGGACCAAATACGCTCGAAGAAAAGAAAAAAGTACCGGGCTGGCTTCTGTTTTTGAACCAGTTCCAGGATACGATGATTCTCATCCTGTTAGGTGCGACTGTGATTTCTGCTGCATTAGGAGAATATATTGATGCCATCACAATTATTTTCATAGTTATAATGAACGGGATACTTGGCTTTATTCAAGAAAATAAAGCAGAAAAATCTCTCGATGCGTTAAAAGAACTAGCCTCACCAACAATAACGGTGAGAAGAAACGGGCAATGGATCACTATACCTTCCATAGAAGTAGTTCCTGGAGATGTAGTAAAACTAGCAGGCGGTGACAAAGTAAGCGCAGATATCCGGCTGTTAGAAGCTAATGGTTTAACTGCAGAAGAATCAGCACTGACGGGCGAATCATACCCCGTTCAAAAAACAGCTGATGTTCTAAAAGAGAGTGACGTTTCTATTGGAGAAAAGCAAAATATGGTGTTTGCAGGTACATTAATTACAAAAGGGTATGCGACCGGGGTTGTTGTTGCTACAGGAATGAAAACAGAAATGGGAAAAATCGCTCATTTGCTTACCTCATCTGAGAAAAATGAAACCCCTCTCCAAAGAAGACTTGCCCACCTAGGGACGATGTTAATTACAGGTGCTCTCTTGCTTACAGGATTAGTCGTTGTACTCGGTATATGGCAGGGACAACCTATGTATAAAATGTTTCTCTCCGGTGTATCGCTTGCTGTAGCAGCTATTCCAGAAGGACTTCCGGCTATCGTTACTGTTGTATTAGCACTTGGTGTCCAGCGCATGATTAAAAGAAATACCATTGTACGACAGCTCCCCGCGGTCGAAACGCTTGGCTGCGCCTCTGTCATTTGTTCGGACAAGACAGGTACCTTAACGCAGAATAAAATGAAAGTCACCGCATTGTGGAATGGAAGCGGGTTATCTCTTCGCAAGCCGAAAAAAGCTTTTCAAAAAACGAAAAATGAAAAACTATTAACCTATGGTGCGCTTTGTACTCAAATTGCTATAGATTCCATTCATTCACCAAATCAACAAAAAAGTGATATGAAAGGAGATCCGACAGAAAATGCTTTACTTGAAGCTGCTTCCTCTTCGGGAATTGAGCCAAGCGAGCTTTTTTCTAACTACACCGTAGTGCGGAATTTCCCGTTTGATTCGGAGAGAAAACGAATGTCGGTGTTAGTTAAAAACAAAAAAGGCGAAGCTTTTATCATTACAAAGGGAGCGCCCGATATTCTGCTAGAAAGAACTTCTCATATTGATTCAAACAACCGAATAGAAAGGCTGTCTTCCTATAAAAAAAATGAAGTCAAACAGACGATTGGCTATATGGCAAATAAAGCATTGCGGACCATTGCCGTGGGGTATCGTCCAGTGCGAACAGGTGAAGTCATAAACAGTGCAGAAGCTGCGGAAAGGCATCTTATTTTACTTGGGGTACAAGGAATGATTGATCCGCCTCGACAGGAAGCAAAAGATGCGATTATGGAATGCCGGCACGCAGGCATTAAAACGATCATGATTACCGGCGATCATAAAGATACCGCTGCAGCAATAGCAAGAGATATAGGGCTGCTGCCCGAATATGGTCTCGTTATTACTGGAAAAGAGTGGAATCAGGCTTCTGATAAGGAAAAACAAAGCCTTATCCAGCGAGCATATGTATTTGCCCGGGTAAGCCCGGAAGATAAATTAAACATTGTAAAAGTGTTAAAAAGTCAAGGCCATATTGTTGCGATGACAGGGGATGGGGTGAATGATGCTCCGGCACTAAAAGCAGCCGATATCGGCATTGCTATGGGGAAAACTGGAACAGATGTGGCGAAAGAAGCCTCTGCTCTCATATTACGGGATGATAATTTTTCTACTATTCGCTCTGCCATAAAAGAAGGGCGTAATATATATGAAAATATCAGAAAGTTTATCCGCTATATGCTTGCTTCCAACGTTGGAGAAATGTTAGTCATGCTGTTTGCGGTTATGTTAGGAATGCCGCTTCCATTAGTAGCTATACAAATATTATGGATCAATCTCATTACTGATGGGCTGCCGGCAATGGCGCTTGGTCTTGACCAGCCAGAAAATGATGTGATGAAACGGCCGCCCCGTTCCTCATCGGAGAGTATTTTTGCACGGGGAATGGGATGGAAGATTATCTCCAGAGGATTTCTGATTGGATGTGTTACATTACTTGGCTTTATGACTGCTCTCTACGAACAGCCGGATGACTTAATTAGAGCCCAGACGATTGCTTTTTCCACTCTTGTGATGGCACAGCTTATTCACGTGTTTGACTGCCGAACGAATCAAACGATTTTTGACAGAAATCCCTTTGAAAATAAATATTTAACAGCAGCCGTTTTATCTTCTGTCATGCTGCTGCTGCTTGTTATTTACACGCCGATACTGCAGCCAATTTTCCACACCACTCCACTGAGTGTTTTGGAATGGGCGCTTGTACTTGCGCTGGCTTCTATTCCTACTTTTGCTCTGGCAGGAAAAACAATGTTCCGTCAAGCGAATGTAAGAAGAGCAAAAGCATAAACAGCCGCAGTACAATGAATAAATTTCAGATTCAGCCGCTTCCCCCTTTTCATTGGCTTGTGGCAGGTGGTAAAATTGGATAGAATAGGAGAAGCGGATGTGATAGACATGTCAGTAAGTATGACAGGATTTGGCCGTTCCATCGTCGAACAGGACGGCGGTCGGATACTCGTTGAAATGAAGTCGGTTAATCACCGTTTTTGTGATATTCAATTCCGGATGCCCAGACAGCTGCTGCCGCTTGAAGGCCGTCTGCGCAAGCTAGTTTTAGAGAAGGTGGAACGTGGGAAGGTCGATGTCTTTATATCGTTGGAAGGAATTTCACCATCTGCAAAACAAGCAAGAGTAGATTGGCCGCTGTTAACGCAAATGATCGATCAGGCGGAAGAACTTGATAAATTAAATGTATTTGATTCCCGTCTTAAGCTGCAGGATTTTTTGCTTCACCCTGACATTGTGGTGATTGAAGAAAGCTCAAATATGGAAAAAGGGTGGCAGGAAGCGATTGAACAAGCTGTTACAAAAGCTGCAAACGGCCTTCATGAAATGAGAACAGAGGAAGGGAAAAGGCTGGAAGCGGATGTGAAAAAACGAATTAATACTATCCACTACCTGACTTCAAGACTGCAGGACCAGGCACCAGCAGTTGTTTCGGCATACAGAGAACGTTTGCATGACAGGATTCGTGAATTAATGGACGGTGAATATGAGCCAGATGAAAGCCGACTATTAACAGAAGCTGCAGTGTTTGCCGATAAAACAAATATTGATGAAGAATTGACCAGACTTTTTTCTCATTGTGATCAATTTATTATCTCTTTGGAAGCTGAAGGAGCCAAAGGAAGAAAATTGGATTTTTTAATCCAGGAAATGAACAGAGAAATGAACACAATAGGATCTAAGGCAAATAATACATCACTAAGCCATCTTGTTGTAGATTTAAAGAGTGAACTTGAAAAAGTAAAAGAACAAGTACAGAATATAGAGTAGTCAGCGAACGCATTTTCGTATATATTTATAGTAATGTGGTAAAAATAGAGCGTAGCTGTCGCTCCTGATGAAGTGAGGGATACTAGTGAACATTAAACTTATAAACATCGGTTTTGGAAATATCGTTTCGGCTAATCGTATTATTTCTATTGTCAGCCCCGAATCTGCACCTATTAAACGAATCATTCAGGAAGCAAGAGATAGAAATATGCTTGTTGATGCGACATACGGCAGAAGAACGCGGGCAGTTATTATTGCAGACAGCGATCATGTCATTTTATCTGCTGTGCAGCCTGAAACGGTAGCTCAGCGTTTAAATACGAAAGATGACGTTTCTGATGATTAAAACTTCTCATAGGATTTTTGGCAAGAAAGGCGTTGGAAAGAATGAAAGATGAAAAAGGGCTGCTGATTGTATTGTCTGGACCGGCTGGAGTGGGAAAAGGAACAGTATGCAACGCCCTCCGAGGTATAGATACCGGAATTGAATATTCTGTTTCTGCTACTACTAGACAGCCTAGAGAAGGAGAAGTTCATGGTGTGAACTACTTCTTTAAAACAAAGCAGGAGTTTGAGCAAATGATTGAAGAAAACAGACTGCTTGAATGGGCCAAATATGTAGACAATTATTATGGCACTCCTCTAGACTATGTGGAAGAGACAATTGAAAAAGGGAAAGACATTATTCTGGAAATTGAAGTGCAAGGTGCCAAAAAAGTCAAAGAAAGATATCCAGAAGGTGTTTTTATCTTTTTAATGCCGCCGAGCCTTGCTGAATTAAGGAGCCGCATCGTTGGCAGAGGAACAGAAAACGAGGACCTCATTAATAAACGGATGACCGTGGCTCGTGAAGAAATTGATATGATGGAAAACTATGATTATGTTGTGGAAAATGATGAAGTTGATAAAGCAGTCGGGAGAATTCAAGCGATTGTCACAGCAGAACACTGCAAAAAAGAACGTTTAATAGAAAAATATAAACAACTTGCGGAGGTTGAATAGCCCATGTTATACCCTTCCATTGACAGTTTAATGAAACATATTGATTCAAAGTACACGCTTGTTACCATTTCAGCGCGGCGCGCCCGCGACTTAAAAGAAGTAGAAGAGACAGATCCTCTTATTGACGATTATGAATCGTCCAAACTAGTCGGTGTGGCTCTAGAAGAAATCGAGCATAGAAAGTTAGGCTATAAACATACAGAGTGAACCGAAGACGACAACAACCTATAAAAGTTATAGGTTGTTGTTTTACTTAAAGAAATCCTTTAGGGAACTTTAAAAGATTCCATAAAACATAGATGGAGAGGAATAAATATGCTGCAAAATAAACATATTTTATTAGGTGTAAGCGGCGGCATTGCAGCTTTTAAAGCAGCAGCGCTCGCAAGTAAACTAACCCAGGCAGGCGCCACAGTGAAGGTTATTATGACGGAGCATGCCAAAGAATTTGTCACACCGTTAACATTTCAGGCTTTAACAAGAGAAAGAGTTTATGACGATACTTTTGCTGAAAAAGATCCAGAAAAAGTGGCTCATATTGATATTGCCGATTGGGCAGATCTAGTTATTATTGCTCCGGCCACCGCGAATCTGTTGGGTAAAGCTGCAAATGGAATAGCAGATGACATGCTTTCCACCACACTGCTTGCCGCCACCTGTCCCGTTTATATGGCACCTGCCATGAACGTAAATATGTATAACCAGCCAGCAGTACAGCAAAATATGGAGACGCTCAAAGGCAGGGGCTGCCGTTTTATTGAACCGGGAGATGGATATCTTGCCTGCGGATGGGTAGGAAAAGGACGCTTAGCTGAACCGGAAGAAATAGTAGCTTTTTTAGAAGCAGAGGAAAAAGTTCACACTTCTTTAGCAGGTAAAAAGATTTTGGTCACAGCTGGTCCCACCTATGAATATGTAGATCCTGTCCGTGTTTTCACCAATCCTTCAACCGGGAAAATGGGTTTTGCTATAGCTGCAGAAGCAGCCGCCCTTGAAGCGGAGGTTACTCTTATTGCAGGTCCGGTGCAGCTCGATGACCCTCCAGGGGTAAAAAGAATCAATGTTACCACTGCAGAAGAAATGTATAACGAAGTCATGAATTTATATCCCTCAACGGATATTGTAGTGAAAACAGCTGCTGTTGCCGATTACAAACCTAAAAATATTCTTTCTCAAAAAGCAAAAAAGCAGGACGGCGATATGGATATTCCTATGGAGCGGACAATCGACATTCTAGCTGAACTAGGCAGGCAGAAAGCTGCTCATCAACTATTAATTGGCTTTGCGGCAGAATCTAATAATATAGCTAATTATGCAGTAGACAAATTAGAACGAAAAAACCTTGATATGGTAGTAGGAAATAATATTACAGCAGAAGATGCAGGATTTCGCTCGGAAACCAATAGAGTCATCATTGTGCAAAAAGGACAGGAACCAGAAGACCTGCCGTTAATGACAAAAACAGAAACAGCAAAAGAAATTCTCCGCCGTGTGGAAATACTTATAAAAAGGGACGCTTAACGATGTATGCCAAAGTAATAGTAGACGTCGCTTCCGGACAGACAAATAGAGCATTTGATTACCGTATTCCAGAAGAACTCCAACGTTTAATACTGCCGGGTATGCGGGTGATTGTTCCTTTTGGGTCGAGAAAAATCCAGGGCTTTGTGTGGGATATTACAGAAGAATCAGATCTTGATAGAGTAAAGCCTATTTCTGAAATGCTGGATCCATATCCCGTTTTAACGAAAGAAATGCTAGAGCTTGGGGATTGGCTTGCAGAAGAGACAGTCTGTTTTCTTATAACTGCTTTACAGTCTATGATTCCCTCAGCGATAAGAGCCAAGCCGAAAAAAATCCTGCAGCTGCGTACAGAAAAACATTACCTGCCACCTGCGCTTCAGGCAGTTTTTGCCGGAAAAAAAGCAGTGGACTGGGCCGAGCTTCCGAACGAAAAAGGAATCTTCTCATTAATAAAACAATCTGTCGAAAAAGGTGAAATCGAAGTAGAGTACCTGGTAAAAGATAAAACCAAAAAGAAAACGATCCAATCCATTAGAATCAACCCAAAATACCAGGGTGCAGCATTTGCTGATATTCTAGGAAACAGAGCTAAAAAACAAATAGCTGTTATGGAATGGCTTTCGGATAACTATCCAGATAAATCGGTACCTATAAAAGA
Organism: Alteribacillus sp. JSM 102045; assembly: GCF_041949975.1. Lineage (NCBI taxonomy): Bacteria > Bacillati > Bacillota > Bacilli > Caryophanales > Bacillaceae > Alteribacillus > Alteribacillus sp. JSM 102045. The sequence goes on from NZ_JBHFQG010000002.1 coordinate 93,760, forward strand.
CCTGACAGAAACCTTACAAACTTCTAAACAAACCATTCAGCAATTAATAAGTAAAGAAATCTTATTATTAGAATCTATAGAAGAATACCGCGACCCATATAGTGACCGTTCTTTTTCCCCGGCTCCACGTCCCGAACTTACTGGTCAGCAAAGAAATGTACTAGGTCCCGTTCGATCAGCGATTGACTCAAACCAGGATACAACCTTTTTACTGCGGGGAGTAACGGGGAGCGGTAAAACAGAAGTTTATCTTCAAGCAATTGAGAAAGTCCTTGCAAAAGACGAAGAAGCTATTGTTCTCGTGCCTGAAATATCCTTGACTCCGCAGATGGTCGAAAGGTTCAAAGGACGGTTCGGTTCGAAAGTAGCTGTACTTCACAGCGCTTTGTCTGCTGGAGAAAAATATGATGAATGGAGAAAAATTCACCGAAAAGAAGTGCAAGTGGCGGTAGGAGCACGCTCGGCTGTATTTGCACCGTTTGAAAAATTAGGACTGATTATTATAGATGAAGAACATGAAGGAAGCTACAAACAAGAAGACCACCCCAGGTACCATGCCCGCCAGATTGCGATCTGGAGAGGAAGCTATCATAATTGTCCTATCATTTTAGGAAGTGCCACTCCTTCTTTAGAATCTTATGCCAGAGCAAAACGGGGAGTATATAAACTTCTTGAACTGAAAGATCGTGTGAACAAAACGGCTATGCCTGAAGTGAATGTAATAGATATGCGCGAGGAATTAAAAAAAGGCAACCGCTCTGTTTTTTCAGAACTTCTTTTACAAAAGCTGCGAGAAAGACTGGAGTGTAATGAACAAGCTGTTTTGTTTTTAAACAGAAGAGGGTACTCGACATTTGTTATGTGCCGTAATTGCGGCTATACTGCGGAATGCCCTCATTGTGAAATTACGTTAACTTATCATCATACGCAGAGAAAACTGAAATGTCATTACTGCGGGTATGAAGAACCTATGCTGACTACCTGTCCTGCATGTGAGAGTGAGCATATCCGGTTTTTCGGTACAGGGACACAAAAGGTGGAAGAAGAACTGACTAAGCTTCTTCCTGAAGCAAGGGTAATTAGAATGGATGTAGATACGACGTCTAAAAAAGGGTCACATGAAAAATTACTCCAGGCATTTGGCAGAGGAGAAGCAGATATTTTACTTGGAACACAAATGATAGCAAAAGGTCTTGATTTTCCAAGAATTACTTTAGCAGGAGTGTTAGCAGCTGATACGATGCTTCATTTACCCGATTTCAGAGCATCAGAGCGAACGTTTCAGCTTTTAACACAAGTGAGTGGAAGAGCCGGACGGGATAAATTAACTGGAGAAGTTGTCATACAAACGTATACCCCGGACCATTACAGTATCCAGCATGCCAAAACCCACAATTACGAATCTTTCAGCTTAGAAGAAATGGGGCACCGAAAAAGAAGCGGTTATCCACCTTATTATTATTTAGCTCTGGTTACTATTTCTAATGAGGATGCGGTGAAGGTGATGCAGACGGCAGAAAAAATTGCAGCCTTTCTAAGAGAATCGTTTTCTCCTGAAACAAAAGTGCTGGGACCGACTGTTTCACCAATTGCCCGTATAAAAGATAGATATCGTTATCAATGCATGATAAAATACAGAAATGAGCCCAATTTAACTTATGTTTTAAATCAAATAGCCAGCCGGTATCAAAAGGAAATGGCAACTGATAAATTATTTATTTCCATCGATATGAACCCGCAAATGTTCATGTAGTTTCAGCCCCGCTGCCAACCATAACTGCGGGGCTCCTTTTATGAATGAATGAAGGAAGGAAAGGACGGATACGATGAGAGTCATTTTTATGGGAACTCCCGATTTTTCTGTTCCTATTTTGAGAGGATTAGTGGAAGAAGGTTATAACATTGAAGCGGTCGTTACACAGCCGGACCGCCCTAAAGGAAGAAAAAAAACACTGACTCCGCCGCCGGTAAAGGAAGAAGCACTGAAACAAGGTTTAAGAGTTCTGCAGCCGGAAACACTAAAAAAGAAAGAAAACGTGCAAGAAATTTTAAATATACAACCAGATCTAATTATTACAGCTGCTTTTGGGAAGATCCTGCCGGAATCTATTCTAAAAGCTCCGACCTATGGAGCAGTCAATGTACATGCTTCTCTGCTTCCTAAATACAGAGGCGGGGCACCGATTCATCAGGCAGTCATCGACGGAGAAAAAAAGACAGGCATCACCATCATGTATATGGCGAAACAGCTGGACGCAGGAGATATTTTAACTCAACAAGAAGTAGACATTACAGACACCGACACAACAGGAAGTCTTCATGATAAATTAAGCGTAACCGGACGAGATTTATTATTACAAACACTGCCTGATCTTATACAAGGTAAACTGACACCTAAAGCTCAAAATGAGGAAGAAGCAACCTTTGCCCCTAATATTCAGCGCGGGCAGGAAAAAATTGATTGGTCGAAGCCGGGACAGGCTGTTTATGACCACATCCGCGGAATGAATCCGTGGCCGGTGGCTTATTCAACCTACCACGGTAAAGCTTTTAAAATATGGAAGGCAGAAAAAGCAGCATCTTCAAATGATCTGCTTCCTCCTGGGACGATTGAAGCAATAAACGAAGACGGCATCGTAGTAAAAACGGGAGATCATCTATCGATTGAAATTAAAGAAATCCAGCCATCAGGAAAGAAACGAATGAAAGCTGCCGATTTCCTGAGAGGAAATCACGGTTTTAAAACAGGAGAGCAATTTAATAATGGCCAATAAACCTTTTAGCAATGTAAGAGAAAAGGCAATGGATCTCCTGCAAAGGATTGAAAAAGAAGGAGCATACAGCCATTTGCTTTTAAATCATGTTTTAAGCCAGGAAGAAGTATCCAAAAAAGACGAACCCCTGTTGACAGAGCTTGTCTATGGCACGATAAAGCGGAAGAATACGCTAGATTATTATCTTACTCCGTTTATCAAAAAAGGACTGAGTTCTCTTGATCCATGGGTACTGCAGCTGCTCCGCCTTTCTGTGTATCAAATGGTATATCTTGATAGAGTACCAGAGAGAGCTGCTATTCATGAAGCGGTCAATATTGCAAAAAAGCGGGGGCATAAAGGGATCAGCGGTATGATTAATGGCGTGCTTCGTTCTATCCAGCGAAAAGGTCTGCCTCGTACTGATAAACTGACTGGTATAAAAAAATTTGCCGTGGAGACAAGTCATCCCGAATGGCTTCTCGAAGACTGGATAGATTCATATGGAGAAGAAAAAACGAGGGCGATGGCTCTTACAAATTTAGAACCGCCGCCTTTAACTGTCCGGGTAAATCTGTCAAAATCTACAAAAGAAGAAGTAAGAAACAGATTGCTAGAAGAAGGCTGCCAAATAAAAGAAGGTGCTCTGTCTCCGGATGCATTAATCATTGCTTCAGGGCATGTCATCAATACGGAAACGTATAAAAAAGGATATGTTACGATTCAGGATGAAAGTTCTATGCTGGTGGCAAGATTACTTGATCCTGCTCCGGGAATGAATGTCCTTGATGCATGTGCAGCTCCTGGCGGAAAAACAACACATCTGGCTGAACGAATGGAAAATAAAGGCACTGTGAAAGCATTTGACCTTCATAAGAAAAAAGTAAAATTAATAGAAGAACAAGCAGAGCGGCTCGGCATTTCTATCATTGAAGCAAACGCATTGGATGCTAGAGAACTTACCGCTCAAGTAGAAAAAGAGCAATTTGACAGGGTGCTTGTTGATGCTCCGTGCAGCGGTCTTGGAGTTATAAGACGGAAACCTGAATTAAAATGGCAGAAGCAAAGAGCGGATTTAGAGCGTTTTCCTGCTATCCAGGCAGAAATTTTAGCAGAAGCTTCTAAGATGGTGAAGCCAGGCGGCCAGCTCGTATACAGTACGTGTACCGTAAGAAGAGAAGAAAATGAAAATGTAGTGGAGGCTTTTTTAAACCGGAACCCAGCGTTTAAAAGAAAGCCGGATGAATTTTTATCGAACATGTTCCAGGCGGAAAATGGACAGGTAACTATTTTGCCGCAGCAATTTGGAACAGATGGTTTTTTTATGGCACTCTTAAAGAAAGAGGATTCTTAAACATTAGAAAGGAAGAAAATCATGCAGCAATTAAAGAAAAAGGTGAAAGCGGAGGCGCCGGGGAAGACTTCGATATTTACGCTGCAATATGAGCAGCTTCAAAATTGGTTGAAAGAGAAGAATGAACCAGCTTTTCGTGCTGATCAGATATTCGAGTGGCTGTATCAAAAAAGAGTAGAGAGCTTCGAGGAGATGACCAATTTATCGAAAAATCTTCGCCAAAAATTGAAAGGAGAATTTTCGCTCACCGTATTAAAAGAAGCAGCGAGACAGGAATCTGCAGACGGCACGGTAAAATTGTTATTCGAATTGCAGGACGGCTATACGATTGAAACGGTTGTTATGAAACATAATTATGGAAATAGTGTATGTGTCACCACTCAAGTAGGGTGCCGGCTTGGATGTACATTTTGTGCCTCTACGCTTGGAGGATTAAAGCGTAACTTAGAAGCAGGAGAAATTACGGCTCAAGTATTGGAAGCACAGCGCGCTTTAGATGAAACAGGAGAACGAGTAGATTCAGTAGTGGTAATGGGGATCGGGGAACCGTTTGACAACTATGATGAATTAATTTCTTTTCTAAAAGTCATCAATCACGACAAAGGGTTGAACATCGGCGCCCGCCATATCACGGTATCTACAAGCGGCGTAGTTCCTCGTATTTATGATTTTGCCGATGAAAACATGCAGATTAATTTTGCCATATCTCTTCATGCACCTAATACAGAAATCCGCAACCGTCTCATGCCTGTAAACCGGGCCTGGCCGCTTGATAAACTAATGGATTCTATTCGCTACTATCAGAGCAAAACGAACCGCCGGATTACGTTTGAATACGGCTTATTTGGCGGCGTTAATGATCAAGTGGAACATGCAGAAGAGCTGGCAGAATTGATCAAAGGGTTGAGATGTCATGTGAACTTAATTCCTGTGAATTACGTTCCTGAACGTGACTATGTAAGGACGAGCAAAAATGATATTTTTGCATTTGAGCGTACATTAAAAGCGCATGACGTCAATGTAACGATCCGCAGAGAACAAGGCCATGATATTGAGGCGGCATGCGGACAGCTCCGTGCAAAAGAACGTAAACAAGAAACGAGGTGAACCCTATCTGTGGATAGCATATTTTTAACCGATGTTGGAAAGGTTCGCGAGCATAATGAAGATGCAGGCGGCATTTTTCTCAATAAAGCTGGTGAATACCTGGCAGTGGTGGCTGACGGAATGGGAGGCCACCAGGCTGGGGATGTAGCTAGTGGAATGACAACGGAATTGCTGCGCCAGGCATGGGAATCTATGGAAAAATCTTTTACTCCAGAGGAAGCCGGCAACTGGCTGAGCAATAAGATTGCAGAAGTCAATCAAAAAGTATTTGAAAAAGCAAGCGAAAACAGTGGTCTGCAAGGAATGGGAACGACATTAGTTACGGCTGTCTGCACCCCTTCTTTTGTAGTCATTGCCCATGTGGGTGACAGCAGGGCTTATCTTTTAACAGATAAAGAGCTGCAATTAAAAACCCAGGATCATTCTCTTGTTAATGAATTAAGAAAAAGCGGCCAGCTGACAGAAGAAGAAGCAGAGAATCACCCTCGTAAAAATATATTGACAAGAGCGTTAGGTACAGAAATGCATATTAAGAGTGAAGAAATAGCATTAGAATGGAAAGCTGGAGATGCTGTGGTGCTCTGTTCTGATGGATTATCGAATAAAATCACAAATGAAGAAATAAAAAATGAGCTGTTAAGTGATCATTCCCTTCATGAAAGTGCTCAAATTCTTATACATACAGCAAACGGAAGAGGGGGAGAAGATAACATCACGCTCGCTGTTGTTATAAACACCCCGCTTGAAGAGGGGATGATGTAATGTCTGACCTGATTGGCAAAAGAATTAGTGAACGCTATGAAATCCAGGAGATGATTGGCGGGGGCGGCATGGCTCACGTCTATAAAGGACAGGACATTATATTAGAGCGGTCTGTTGCTGTGAAAGTGCTGCAGCCTCAATATAATACAGACGAGGAATTCATACGACGTTTTCACAGGGAAGCTCAAGCGGCGACCAGCTTAGCCCACCCTAATATCGTCAATATTTATGATGTGGGAGAAGAAGAAAATCTCTATTATATTGTAATGGAGTATATTGAAGGGGAAACCTTGAAAGAAAAAATCCAAAAACAAGGTCCACTTCCCTTAGAGCACGCAGTTCAATTGATGGAGCAGATTCTTGGTGCTATCGGACATGCCCATGCTAATGGCATCGTCCACAGAGATATAAAACCGCATAACATATTGCTAAATCATAGCGGAGACGCAAAGGTCACGGATTTTGGCATTGCCCGTGCAGCTTCTGCAGCAACGATTACACATACAAATTCAGTTATGGGTTCTGTACATTATTTATCTCCAGAACAAGCGAAAGGCGGCAGAATTACAGCACAATCTGATATATACTCGCTTGGAGTGGTTCTGTATGAAATGGTTACAGGCTCGCTTCCTTATACCGGTGATTCGGCTGTCAGTATAGCACTAAAGCATTTACAGGAGCCTCTCCCGCTTCCATCTGAAAAAAGGCCCGGCCTGCCGCAAAGTCTTGAAAATGTTATATTAAAAGCAACAGTAAAAGATCCACACGAACGGTACGAAAGTGTTTACGCCATGCAGCACGATTTGAAAACGGTCCTGTCGATGGAGCGCAGAAACGAAGCTCCATATATTATCCCGGCAGATGAAGATGCAACAAAAGCCGTACCAATTATTAAAGACGATAATGGAAATGAAGATGAAACAAAAGTTACGAAAGCGGACACCACGGTTCATAATGAGCCAGTAAACACGCAAAATGCTGCGGCACCCCCCCCTCCTCCTAAAAAGAAAAGAAAGCGCTGGAGGTGGATTCTGCTATTCGTTTTACTCTTCTTCATTGGAGCAGCTGCAGCGGCTTTTACAGTCCTGCCAAACCTGCTTAAAGTGGACGAAGCCGAAGTACCTGACGTACAAAATATGTCAGAAGATGAGGCATTACAAGAGATAGAAGAAGCTCGTTTGGACGGAGAAGTAGAAACAGTTTACGACGATGAGGTAGAGGAAAACCATGTCGTTGGCCAAGATCCGAGAGGCGGTACATCTGTAAAGGTGGATAGTACGGTAACTTTATATATAAGTGAAGGCCAAGAGGAAGTAGAAATGCCTGATCTTGAAGGGGTAAGCCGTGATCGAGCAGAAGAGATGTTAAATGATTACGAAAGCGTAGAGTATTCAGCGTCGGAAACATCTGAGTATCCTCCCGGCCAAATTATTGAACAGACACCAAAAGCAGGAGAAAATATAATAGCTGAAGAAACTACAGTTTATTTAACTTACAGCACAGAACGAGAGTTTTCTTTAGGGAATCTTGAAGGAGAATCAAGAGAAGCGGTAGAAAGATATTTAGAAAATAATAATTTAAGTGGCAGCTTTGAAAACAGTCATTCCGATAATGTAGAGAACGGTCGTGTCATAGAGCATTCACCAGGCCCTTACAGCAATGTGAAAGAAGGAGACGAAATAACTTTTGTCATTTCAGAAGGACCTGAAGAAACAGAAGAATCGGAAGAAGAGGAAGAAAATCCTTCTGAGCAAGTAGAGGCAGTTATACCAGTGGAAGTAGCCGAAAATGATGAAGAAGAAGGCCGGACCTTTGATATCCGGATTGTATATGAAGATGCCACAACAGAAGAAGAAGCTACTTTTATAGAAGAGACGATATCAGAAACGAAAACATACCGGGTGCCATTAGAAGTAACACCAGAAACAGATGGATACTATAAGCTTTTCGTAGATGATGAAGAAGTCCAATCTAATACATTTTCCTACGGAGATGAATAGGAGGCTTTATGGAGGAAGGAATCATCGTAAAAGCACTCAGCGGATTTTATTATGTAGAAAATGAAAAGGGTGTTTACCAATGCCGGGGCAGAGGATTGTTCAGGAAACAAAAAATTAAACCCCTTGTCGGTGATAAAGTTCGGTTTGAAGCAGAACAAAAAGAAGAAGGCTATATTTACGAAATTGCTGAACGGCACAATGAGTTAAATCGTCCTCCTGTAGCTAATATAGATCAGGCTTTTGTCGTATTCTCAGCTGAGGAACCTGCTTTCTCCGCTCTATTACTTGATCGATTTCTTGTTCATATGGAAGCGCTGGATATTAAAGCAGTTATCGTTGTGAACAAAATGGACTTAGCCGATGAGAAACGGAAACAGGAATTGTTTTCCTTTCAACAGGATTATGAAAAAATCGGCTATCAATTTTATTTTGTTTCAGGGAAAAACGGAAATGGTATCGAAGAACTTCCTCCACTTTTAGGTGGTGCAGTTTCTATTGTGGCCGGTCAGTCCGGTGTTGGAAAATCGACATTATTGAACAGCCTTGATCCGGCATTAAAGTTGGAAACGGCTGAAATATCGTCCCATTTAGGAAGAGGAAAGCATACAACCAGACACGTAGAGCTTCTTCCAATGCACAATGGATGGGTAGCAGATACACCTGGTTTTAGTTCTCTCGAGTTTCAATTCGTTGATGAAGAAGACCTTGATGTTTGTTTCCCTGAAATGAAAGAAAGGCTTCCTAACTGCAAGTTTCGCGGCTGCACCCACCGGAGGGAGCCCGGCTGTGCTGTAAAGGATGCATTGGAGAATGGAGATATTCCTTCTTACCGTTATGAACACTATATTTTATTCTATAAAGAAATATCGGAACAACGGAGGTATTAAAAATATGATAAAAATAGCACCATCGATTCTGTCAGCTGATTTTGCTCATCTAAAGGAAGAGATTAAAGATGTAGAACAAGGCGGGGCTGATTATATTCATATTGACGTCATGGACGGTCACTTTGTCCCGAATATAACGATTGGACCGCTTATTGTACAAGCAGTCCGCCCCCATACAAAGCTTCCGCTGGATGTCCATTTAATGATTGAAGAACCGGAACGGTATATTCCGGAGTTTGCTAAAGCAGGGGCGGATATTATCTCTGTTCATGTCGAAGCCTGCCCTCATCTCTACCGCACGATCCATCTAATTAAAGAGCAGGGAGCAAAAGCGGGAGTAGTGCTGAATCCAGCAACACCTGTAGAGATGGTTAAACATATATTAAAAGACGTCGATCTCATTTTGTTAATGACTGTAAACCCTGGATTCGGCGGACAATCTTTTATACCAGAAGTCGTCACAAAAATAGAACAAGTAAAAAATATGCTTTCAGAAATCAACCATAATGCTGAGATTGAAGTAGACGGCGGAGTAAATAAAGAAACAGCTGAAACTTGCAGAAATGCAGGAGCTAACGTATTAGTCGCTGGTTCAGCAATATACAATCAAAAAGACCGTCAAGCAGCCATTGAAGAAATCCGTGGTCTGTAACCCGGGGAAACTTTTAGAAATTATATACCTCACAAAAGGAAGTTGAAAGAGCCCATCTAAAAGGGCTCTTTTTATTTGATATGAAGATGGAACGAAAGGGCTTAGAAATGCACCAAAGTATTTGTTTTTCATAGGCGCCATCTTCTTGCATGCACTAAAAGAACAACTTTCTTCGCAGAATATAAACCTGTCGCCATAAGGTCTTAGAGATAAGCCAACATTTTATAATCATATTTTTTCAAGATTTTCTATGTACTATTTTAAAGTTCCTGAATATACATATAAAAGAATCTCATTTGGGGGACACGATGCCTGAGAATTACAGGCTTTTACCATGCAGTGAAAAAGAGCGTAAGGGAAGCGGCGCGTGCCGCATTAAAGTAAAGGAAAGAGGAGGAGTTAAAATGAAATTTTATACTATTAAACTGCCTAAATTCCTGGGAGGGTTTGTACGCGCCGTTATCGGAACTATTAAGAAAGAATAGTTTAATATAATAATGTTATGTAAACAAAATAAGTATACAGATGGATGTTGCTTTTTGTTTTTAAACTATGAATAACCCCGGAACCTTTCCACCAATAATAGGAAGAGTTCCGGGGTTATTCTTGCATTTCATTTACATTTAAACGCTTTTTATTACACGCGCTGAACTTTGCCTGATTTAAGAGCGCGGGCAGAAACGTAAACACGCTTTGGTTTTCCGTCAACCATAATACGTACTTTTTGAACATTAGCTCCCCAGCGGCGCTTTGTAGCATTGTTTGCGTGAGATCGGTTGTGACCGGACTTCGGTCCCTTGCCTGTCACGTAGCATTTACGTGCCATGACATGCACCTCCTTATACATTCCATCATTCTATATCAAAGCATACTTGAATATTTTAGCATAGTACCCATACCATTGCAATCATAGGTTGGTTACAATAACAGTCCAAAACGTCTGTCTTTAATATTTTTACCCCACCTTTCAAAAAAACAGGGAGTATAGTAAAATAATCTTAGCTCATTGAAGGAAACGGTAAAGGGAGGCTTAATCATGACCATTGAAATGAATTCACAACTTGGCTCAATTGATGTTTCTAAAGAAGTGGTAGCTACTATTGCTGGAGGTGCAGCCGTTGATTGCTACGGAATTGTCGGCATGGCTTCCCAAAAACAAATAAAAGACGGATTATCCGAAATGTTAGGCCGGGATAATTTTTCTCGGGGAGTCGTCATTCGTGAATTGGATGAAGGCATTCATATAGATATGTACATTATTGTCAGCTACGGCACAAAAATATCTGAAGTAGCTTATAACGTACAAAGTAAAGTAAAATACCAGCTTCAGCAAATGCTTGGTTTAACCGTCGATTCTGTAAACGTATACGTACAGGGTGTACGGGTCACACAGTCGTAGGAAGAGGAAGTTAGGAGGAAAATGGCAGTGAATGAAGCAAAAATAGAAGGAAGGCAGCTTGCTTTAATGTTTGAAGAAGGTGCGGCTGTTCTTGGAAAAAATGTAAAAACAGTAGATGCATTAAACGTATTTCCGGTGCCGGATGGAGATACAGGCACCAATATGAATTTGACCATCCAGTCTGGAATAAAAGAAGTACATTCGAACACAAGCAATCATGCTGGCGAAATAGCGAAATCTTTCTCTAAAGGCCTTTTAATGGGAGCACGAGGGAATTCTGGTGTTATTCTTTCTCAGCTTTTCAGAGGTTTTTCAAAAGCTGTCGAGAAAAAGGCCGAGCTAACTACTGCAGATTTGGAAAAAGCTCTGGAAGAAGGGGTAACAACCGCGTATAAAGCTGTCATGAAGCCTGTAGAGGGTACGATTTTAACCGTAGCAAAAGATGCATCGGTGCTTGACCCGGAACAGGCGGGAAGCCAAAGCCCTGCAGAGTGGATGAAATCTGTGGTGGAAAAAGCCGATGCTTCATTAGAAAAAACTCCAGAGCTTCTTTCTGTTTTAAAAGAAGTGGGAGTAGTGGATTCCGGCGGACAAGGGCTCCTGTATATTTATCAAGGCATGCTAAATGCCCTCGAAGGAAAAACATCGGAAAAAGATACTGCATCTAACACTCCTTCTTTAGATGATCTTGTTAAAGTAGAGCACCATCAAAACGCTCAATCTCATCTGGCAACTGAGGATATAGAGTTTGGCTATTGTACAGAAGTAATGGTGAAATTTGAAGAAGATAAGCTGCAGGAGCACCCATTTGAAGAAAACGCTTTTAAAAATGATTTATCGCAGCTAGGTGACTCTCTTTTAGTTGTAAGCGATGATGATTTAGTTAAAATACATATCCACGCTGAATACCCGGGTGAAGTGCTATCAAAAGCCCAGATTTATGGCAGCCTTGTTCATGTGAAAATTGATAATATGAGAGAACAGCACCAGGCGCTTGCAGGCAGTGCTGAACATCATGATACAGATGAAAAGAAAGTTGTTCCTCCGTCCAACAGCGCTGAAGGCGATAAAGAAAGTGCGCCGGATGTTTACGGTTTTGTAACGGTATCGATGGGAAAAGGCATCGAAGCATTGTTTAAAGGCCTTGGAGTAAATGAAGTCATTGCAGGCGGACAAACGATGAATCCCAGCACAGAAGACATCGTGAAAGCTATCCGTAATGTGCAGGCCGAACACATATTTGTTCTTCCAAATAACGGAAACATTGTTATGGCTGCAGAGCAGGCAGCTGATGTCGTTGGTTCTCACGTAAAGGTAATCCCGACTAAATCAGTACCTCAAGGATTAAGCGCACTTATTGCTTTCAATGAAGAAGCCGGTGCAGAAGAGAACAATGAAGCGATGGAAGCAGCTCGAAAAGAGGTTAAAACAGGACAAGTCACATATGCGGTACGGGATACAGTGATTGATGGCCTTGAAATTAAAGAAGGAGATTATATGTCAATTGCCGAAAAGGAAATAGTGTCATCTGGAGCTGATTTCGAAAAAGTGACAAAAGATCTTCTTGAAAAAATGATCGACGACGATTCAGAGATTGTGACATTAATACGCGGAGAAGACGCAGATGAAAAAATAGAAGAGAACATAGTTTCTTATATTGAAAGCACGTTTAAAGATGTTGAGGTGGAAGTGCATGACGGCGGACAGCCTTTATATTCCTATATTATTTCTGTAGAATAATCAGGGAAATAAAGGCATGGCGGAAACAGAAAGCAGGAGCGATCAATTCGCACAGTCAGCTTGTGCACCTAGGAAGGGGAATTCATGGTGGCACGCGTTAAAATCGTAACAGACAGTACGGCGGATATTCCGTTAGAATTGGTTAAAAAATATAATATTTCGGTGATACCATTAAAAGTAGTTATGGGGAACGAAACATTTCAGGACGGAGTAAATTTATCTCCTGAATCATTTTATAAAAAACTAGAAGAAGCAGACGACCTTCCTTCCACTTCCCAGCCTACGCCGTATGAATTTGAAACCGTGTATCGGCGTATAGCTGAACAAAATGAGGATAACTTCACAACTATACTTTCGATTCATTTATCGTCTGAATTAAGCGGCACTGTCCAGTCAGCAACACTCGCTGCAGAAGAGGTAAATGACCAAATTAACGTAGAAGTGATTGACTCAAAACGTGCTTCTTATGCAATCGGCATCGTTGTTGTAGAAATAGCCAAATTGGCGCAAGAAGGAGCAAGTTTATCTGAATGTAAAGCAAAGCTTGAATTGCTGCTTAAACATACGAATGTTTATTTCCTGGTTGATACCCTTGAATATTTGCAAAAAAACGGTCGAATTGGAAAAGCATCTGCTTTAATTGGTTCCCTTTTAAAAATGAAACCGGTGCTCAGCTTAACGGAAGACGGACAAGTTTATGCGTATCACAAAGCTAGAGGAAGAAAAAAAGCATTAGCTGTTATTCAGGAAGCACTTAAAAATCAGTATCGAAATCAGCCGGTTCACATCGGCGTTTCTCATGCTGAATCTAAAGAAAGCGGAGAAGAACTGCTTCAAATGGCAGAAGAAGTATTAAATACGCAATCCACTGCGATGTCTAAAATTGGAGCTGTTATTGGTGCGCATACCGGCCGCGGAACGGTGGCCATCTCAGTAACTCCGGCAGATTAAGGATGGGACTGCCCTGGAAAAAACAGAACCAGGTCAGTCCCTTATTTCGTTAAACCGTAGATGAAAAGTGTTAGGAGGTTTCTAATGAAATATCAAAAAATGTCTGTTTACCAGAAAGAAAAAGAACAAAAGAAAGGGCGGGAAACAAAATCTGGCGGGATTTCCCCTGATAGAAAATGAATGGATCACTAAATCAGCCGGTGTCTGTGTTAATAGGAATCGGTGAAGAAAAAGAAAAAGAACTTAACCAGATCGGCTTATTTACGATTGCAGATTTGTTTCAGCATTTTCCTTATCGATATGAAAACCATGAAGTCCTTCCGATCGATCAGCTGCGCCATGACGACCGTGTCACTATATCAGGAGTCATTCAAACCGAGCCTGCCGTCAGATTTTACGGAAGAAAGAAATCAAGAATGACCGTACGTCTCATGGTCGAAAATATCCTTGTCACCGCTGTATTTTTTAATCGAGCTTTTTTAAAAAATAGAATAAAAAGAGGGGACACGGTAACGATCTCTGGAAAATGGGACAAATACAAACTAACGATCACTGTGCAGGACTTTAAACAAGGAGCACCTGATCCAACGAAGCAGCTGGAACCGGTTTATTCTACAGGAGGAAATGTGACTGTAAAACAACTGCGCCGTTTTATTACGTCTGCTCTTGCCGCATATGGAGAACACATTGAAGAGAGCCTGCCTTCTTCATTTTTAAATACTTATAAGCTTCCTTCACGAAAAGAATCCTACAAAGCCATTCACCGCCCAGCGAACAAAGAACAATTGAAGCATGCAAGGCGCAGGCTCGTCTATGAAGAACTTCTACTTTTTCAATTGAAAATGCAGGCATTTAAAAGGCAGGAAAGACTTTCGTCAAAAGGATGCATTCATCAGTTTGATGAAGAAAAAATATCAGCGTTTATAAAAGAACTGCCGTTTTCTTTAACACATGCTCAAAAACGCGTAGTCAATGAAATAATGAAAGATATGAAAGATCCTTTAAAAATGAACCGGCTGCTGCAGGGAGATGTCGGTTCAGGAAAAACAGTTGTTGCTTCTATTACAATGTATGCAGCTTACTTAGCGAAAGCTCAATCCGCGTTAATGGTACCAACAGAAATTTTGGCCGAACAGCATTACCAGGGCATGAAAGAACTGTTTAAAGATACGGGTGTAGTGATTTCTCTTTTAACCGGGTCTACTAAAGGGAAGGCAAGAAAGGAAGTAAACGCTGCTGTGGAGAGCGGCGACTCCCATATTGTTGTTGGCACACACGCCCTTATTCAAGAGGATGTTACGTTTCATAATTTAGGTTTAGTGATTACGGATGAGCAGCACCGGTTTGGAGTGGAGCAAAGACGAGTTCTGCGGGATAAAGGCTACGAACCGGATGTATTGTTTATGACAGCCACTCCGATTCCTCGAACTCTTGCAATAACCGTTTTCGGTGATATGGATGTATCCATCATTGATGAGCTGCCGGCTGGACGAAAGCCCATTGAGACCTATTGGGTGAAACATCAAATGCTTGAAAGAGTATTAAGATTCATTCATAAGGAAATAAACCAGGGCAGGCAGGCGTATGTTATTTGTCCGCTGATTGAAGAGTCAGAAAAACTCGATGTACAAAATGCGATCGATGTACATGCTCAGCTGCAGCAATATTTCACAGACAAACATGTAGGGTTAATGCACGGCAGACTCAGTGCCGAAGAAAAAGACCAGATTATGGAGGCTTTCTCCGAATGTAAGATTCACATTCTTGTTTCTACGACTGTTGTAGAAGTGGGAGTTAATGTTCCTAATGCCACGGTGATGCTTATTTATGATGCAGACCGTTTCGGACTTTCACAGCTTCATCAGTTAAGAGGAAGAGTGGGACGGGGGGCGCATCAGTCCTATTGTATTTTACTCGCTGACCCAAAAGGAGAAACAGGGAAAGAACGAATGCAAATTATGCAGGAAACAGAGGATGGTTTTGCTTTATCCGAAAAAGACCTGGAGTTAAGAGGACCGGGTGATTTTTTCGGCAGTAAACAAAGCGGTCTTCCTGACTTTAAAATAGCTGATGTTGTCCATGACTACAGAGCATTAGAAACAGCACGGCAGGATGCAGCCAGCTTAATAAAAAGCAAGGATTTTTGGACTGCAGAAGAGTTTCAATATCTGCGGAATTATTTAAAACAAAGCGGTGTATTAAGCGGTCAAAAACTAGATTAGGAAAGTGAATCCCTTGAAATTAAAAAAACAGGATTATATACTACTTTTAGTACCTAGTCATAGAAGCGGATGGTGGCGGAGGCGTGAAAAGAAATAAAAAGGAAAGACAACAATTATTAAAAGAAAAAATAGAAGCGGATCCTTTTATAACAGACGAATCTTTGGCTGAAACATTTGGTGTAAGTGTGCAAACAATCCGGTTGGACCGGCTCGAATTATCGATTCCGGAGCTGCGTGAGCGTATTAAACACGTAGCAAGAGAGCATCTCGATGAAGTAAAAGCTCTTCCTTTAGAAGAAGTGATTGGTGAAATTGTTGATTTAAGATTAGATGAAGAAGCCATTTCTATTTTAGATATTGGACAAGAGCATGTGTTTTCACGTACCGGCATTGCTCGTGGCCACTATTTATTTGCTCAGGCCAATTCATTGGCTGTAGCGATCATAAACGATGAATTAGCGCTCACCACAAAGGCATCCGTGCATTTCAGCAGACAGGTAAAAGCCGGGGAAAGAGTGGTTGCTAAAGCTAATGTGACCGAGCCTGGCAAGAGCAAAACCGTCGTCGAAGTAACTAGCCGGGTGAACCGCGAAACCGTGTTTCATGGTGAATTTGTTATGTATCGATCTAATAGATAAAAACATATTGTTCATTTTTTAGAAAAACACGGCTTATCGCCTTTTAAAAGAAACCGGCTGAAGAAAACTCGTTGATTGACATGCCTGAAAGGTAATAGCAGAGGCGTAGTTGCACTTATACTATTTTCTGATTGATATTTCCATTAGATAGTGTGAAATCGCCACGTCTTGTGGTAACGGCGGCATTAGTACGTCCTGACGTTTAAAGCCGTAGTTTTACTTATACTGTTCACCGTAAAAATTCTATACTTTTTAACAGTGTAAAAAAGGAGAAGACATTCATGAAAATTGTAATTGATGCAATGGGTGGAGATCACGCTCCAAAAGCCCAGGTTGCTGGAGCTATGGCTGCAGTTCGCTCCTTTAAGGATTTAGAAATTCTCTTAGTAGGAAATGAATCGGAAATAGCAAAACATTTAACGAAATCAAAAGGTATTTCTGTTTTACATACAGAGGAAATGATTGAAGATGACGACACACCAACAAAAGCTGTTCGAAGAAAACGCAACGCTTCGATGGTGCTTACCGTTCGTGAAGTGAGGGAAGGACGTGCAGATGCATGTATATCTTCAGGAAATACAGGAGCATTGATGACGGCAGGGCTGCTCCATGTTGGACGTATAGGTGGAATTGAAAGACCAGCACTTGCTCCGATGCTTCCAACCGTGGACGGAGAAGGCTTTTTACTTCTTGATGTAGGTGCCAACGTTGACGCAAAGCCGTCTCATTTACTTCAAAACGCCTACATGGGATCCACCTATATGGAAATGGTAAAAAAAGTAAGTCATCCACGAGTAGGACTGGTAAACGTAGGTACAGAAGAAGGTAAAGGTAATGAGCTCACAAAGGAGGCATTTGATCTGCTGTCTGAGGCTCCCCTGCATTTTGTTGGAAACGTAGAAGCAAGGGACCTTTTAAATGGTGTGTGTGATGTTGCGGTATGTGATGGTTTTTCTGGTAATTTGGTTTTGAAATCCATTGAAGGCACAGCAGGGACATTGTTTACATTATTAAAGCAGGAAATGACTTCAAGTTTCTCGAATAAACTGGCAGCTGGTCTTTTACGCTCTAGTTTCAAAAATATTAAAGAGAAAATGAGTTATTCTCATTATGGTGGAGCTGGGTTATTCGGCCTGAAAGCGCCAGTAATTAAAGCACACGGCTCCTCGGATCATACGGCTGTATTTCATGCTATACGGCAGGCCAGACAAATGGTAAATGAAAACGTAACAGATGTAATTAGTAAGGAAGCTGAGAAACAGGAGGAATAGTTATGGCAAAAATAGCGTTTCTTTTTCCAGGCCAGGGCTCACAGCATGCTGGTATGGGAAAAGACATATACGAAAACAATCCAGGTGCGAAACAAAGAATAGACTCGGTAGATGACACATTAGGACACCCTTTGTCGGGCCTTATGCTGAATGGCCCGGATGAACAATTAAAGCGTACGGAAAATGCGCAGCCGTCCTTACTGACAGTGAGCACAGCTCTATTTGAAATGTTAAAAGAAAATGGACTGAAACCAGATTATACTGCGGGGCACAGTTTAGGGGAATATGCAGCACTTGTGGCAGCTGGAGTGATTCCTTTTTCTGATGCGGTAAAACTCGTGCGGCAGCGCGGATTATTTATGGAAGAAGCAGTCCCTTCCGGTGTTGGTGCAATGGCTGCTGTAATGGGAGTAGAAAGAGAAGAGCTTCAGGCCATAACGGACAGCGTCTCTGAAAGCGGAGATGTAGTGCAGCTGGCCAACTTAAATGCTCCCGGCCAGATTGTTATTTCCGGTGCAAAAGAAGGAGTAGAGAAAGCCGGTGAACTTGCAAAAGAAAAAGGTGCTAAAAGAGTGATCCCTCTGCAGGTAAGCGGGCCTTTTCATTCCAAGCTGATGCAGCCGGCTCAGGATAAATTAGAAAGTGTTTTATCTCCCGTGGCTTTTCACCAAGCCGAAGTGCCGGTAGTAGCTAATGTAAACGCGAAGGAAGAAACTGATCCAGAAGTCTTAAAACAGCAGCTTGTGGACCAGGTAACTTCCCCGGTCTATTGGGAAGACACCATCCGGCGCCTCCTAGAGCTCGATGTAACCACCTTTGTAGAAGCAGGGCCGGGAAATGTTCTGAGCGGCCTTGTCCGCCGGGTGCAGCGCAGAGGTGTGAATGTCTATGCTGTTCAAGATATAGAATCCATGGAAAAAGCACTAGAAAAAATAAAGAAGGAGGAATCATAATTGTTAAAAGGTAAATCAGCACTTGTTACTGGTGCGTCGCGCGGCATCGGGAGAGCTATTGCCCTCGAACTTGCAGCAAGTGGAGCAAATGTAGCAGTTAACTATGCCGGCAGCGCTCAAAAAGCAGAAGAAGTGGTGGCAGCTTGTAAAGATCAAGGGGTCGAAGCATTTTCTATCCAAGCAGACGTCTCCAAAGAAGAGGACGTTAAAGCAATGATAAAAGAAGTAACGAACGTCTTTGGAAGCATAGATATTCTTGTGAACAACGCTGGTATCACCCGGGATAACATTGTTATGCGTTTAAAAGAAGAAGATTGGGATGCCGTGATCGATACGAACTTAAAAGGTGTCTTTCAATGTGCGAAAGCAGCTGCCCGCCCGATGATGAAGCAGCGCGGGGGTAAAATTATAAATATTGCTTCCGTCGTAGGAGTTCTTGGGAACGCAGGGCAAGCAAATTACACAGCAGCTAAAGCCGGCGTTATCGGCCTTACAAAATCATTGGCAAGAGAATTTGCTCCCCGCAGCATTCAAGTAAACGCAGTGGCTCCAGGTTTTATAGCAACAGATATGACAGAGGAGCTTCAAGAAGATTCCAAGGAAACTTTGCTGCAGCAAATACCGCTTGGAACACTTGGAGAACCTGAAGATGTGGCGAAAACGGTTCGTTTTCTTGCATCAGAAGACGCAAAATATATAACAGGACAAACATTACATGTAGACGGCGGCATGGCCATGCCGTAAAATGTTTTTTGGAAAGTGAACCTTCTTGCACTTCAACTGGCAAATGAAGGATACTTCTTCTATAATGGCAAGTAGGCAGGAATGTTGAATCCTTTAAAGGAGGTGAATGATATGGCGGATACACTCGACCGCGTGAAAAAAATTGTCGCTGACCGTCTTGGAGTAGAGGAAGCTGAAGTAACAAAAGAAGCTACTTTTAAAGATGACCTTGGCGCCGATTCTTTAGATGTGGTGGAACTCGTAATGGAACTAGAAGACGAGTTCGACCTCGAAATTTCTGATGAAGAAGCAGAAAAGATTTCTACTGTTGCTGATGTTGTCAATTACATAGAAGCACAGCAATAATAGATGAAGCTGTATGAGGCCGTAAAAAGGCTGATAACTTTTTCTCCTTTGAGCGGTCTCTTTTCTTTGCATTGTTAAGTAAGTCTACGGCGGCAAGCCGGGTTATTCTAACAACGTTAGAGAGCATCAAATGGATGGAATGAATTTTCTTCATAAGAAAATACGGTATCCTCACCTTTTATTATTATGATTCTGGTAGAACAAACGGAGGACCTGCTATGGCACACTCATCACAAAGATCTTCAAAAAAATATTCGTCTTCTCGCAGCCGCAAAGCTAGAAAAAAGTTAGTGCTTACTGAAGAACATCGTCAAAAGCTTACCAATATGCTTGAAAAGCTTGGTTTATCCTTCGAAGACGAAAAGCTTCTCATTCAAGCATTTACCCATTCATCCTATGTGAATGAGCATCGTATTCGATCCGTTCATGATAATGAGCGCCTGGAGTTTCTTGGGGACGCTGTCCTGGAGTTGGCTGTGTCACAGCATCTATTTAAACGCTTTGCAACAATGAGTGAAGGAGATATGACAAAGCTCCGTGCAGCGATAGTATGTGAAGCTTCTCTGGCCAACCTTGCCGAAGAGCTGAGTTTTGGAGAACTTGTTTTTCTTGGCAAAGGAGAAGAGATGACAGGCGGGAGAAATCGTCCGGCCTTATTGGCAGATGTATTTGAAGCTTTTGTTGGGGCTTTATATCTTGATCAAGGACTTGAACGGGTATATACCTTTTTGAACCAAACGGTGTATCCAAAGATTGATAACGGTGCTTTTTCGCATATGATGGATTTCAAAAGCCAGCTGCAAGAGCACATTCAAAGAGATAATCTGGGAACTATTCTCTATGAAATAAAAGACGAAATAGGACCGGCGCACAGCCGGGAATTTGTATCTGCTGTATATTTAAATGAAAAAATTCTCGGAGAAGGACGAGGACGATCTAAAAAAGAAGCAGAACAGCATGCTGCCCAGCAGGCATTATCTAAGCTAGAACCTTCTGGGCCAATCAAAGATAAAGAGGATTAAACGCATACCAGCCTTCTTTTCAAATCAAAAACCACGCGAAACTCAAAGGAGTCAGCGTGGTTTTCTGCATTACTTTTCCTTAAGCCTTTTTCAGCTTGCCAAGCTCTGAGACGATAGCGTCCATTTCACTTACGCTGAAGTTGTCTTTACTTTCAACCATTTCATAAATATCTTTAATATCCTCATAATTTTTCATGTCAAAACTCTCACTTTTCATGGCAGCTACGTTCACTATTTGCAATTTCTGGGTGATTTCTTCAACCATAAAGCTCAAGTTTTCCTGTGTTGGTTCTTCTAAATTCATACGATTTTTCCCCACCTTTTCATCTGCTTTTCCATGTTTTCATTTTAGGGGTTTTGATGAAAAAGCGCAAATAGACATTAAGTCCTTTGAATACAGCCTTCTTCGAGATTAATAGTTATGGTAAAATAGTGTAGCCATCTTTACAATAAGCATTGAAGGATCACAGAAACGAGTAGAAAGAAAACAGAGGAGGATACAGAATTGTTCCTCAAACGATTAGAAATAAAAGGTTTTAAATCATTTGCAGAAGAAATGAATATAGAGTTTGTTCCGGGAGTCAATGCAGTTGTCGGACCGAATGGAAGCGGGAAAAGCAATATTTCAGACGGCATCCGCTGGGTTCTCGGGGAGCAGTCGGCACGATCGCTCAGAGGCTCGAAAATGGAAGATGTTATTTTTGCAGGTAGTGATACACGCCGCTCCTTAAACCAGGCAGAAGTAACACTTGTGTTAGATAATGAAGATGATGAGATAAAACTTGGCTATAGCGAAGTCAGCGTAACACGTAAATTATATCGCTCTGGTGAAAGTGAGTACTTACTTAATCAGCAGCCATGCCGGAGAAAAGATATCGTAGAGTTATTTATGGATTCCGGTATGGGAAAAGAAGCTTTTTCCATTATAGGACAAGGCCGGGTGGAAGAAGTGCTTTCAAGCAAACCCGAAGACCGCCGCGCCATTTTTGAAGAAGCGGCTGGTGTGGTGAAATATAAGCAGCGTAAACAGCAGGCTGAAAAAAAATTAACGGAAACACAGGATAACCTCAACCGTGTAGAAGATATTCTCCATGAACTCGAAGGGCAAGTAGAACCCTTAAAAATACAGGCTTCGATTGCGAAAGATTATCTTAATAAAAAAGAAGAACTGGAAGAAAAAGAAATTGCTCTTACCGTGTGGGAAATAGAAGATAAGCATAAAAAATGGACATCGCTTCAAAGTGAATTAGAACACATTGAAGAGAAGAAACAAAATCTTGAAAACAAGCTGCATAAGGATGAAGAAACATTAAAAACTGTACAGGATGAAGCTGAAAAACTTGATGAGTCTATTAACATATTACAGGATAAGCTTATAGACACTAGTGAACGGCTTGAAAAAGAAGAAGGACACCGCCGTCTTTTAGAAGAAAGAGGAAAAAATGCCGGTGAGAAAAAAGAAGAATGGGAAAACCGTTTACAGGAAACAAAATATAAGCATAAACAAACAAGTGAAGAGCTTGAATACCAGCGAAGCAAATTGCAGCACAGCATTAGCAGAGTAAAAGAGTTAGAAGAAAAACTGAAAAGTAATCAAAAGGAATGGAAGCAGTTTAAACATAGTAAAGAATCGGAAATTGAGTCGTTAAAAAGTGAATATATTGAGCGTTTAAACGAGCAGGCAGCTATTAGAAATGAAGAACGGCACGTCTCTGATCAACAAGCCCAATTGAATAATAAGTCCGGCTCCCTTCATAAAGATAACGAAATATATGTGAAAGAAAGACAGCAGGCTGAAAAAAACATGGCAGAATGGCAGGAGCATACAAGGCTCGCTCAAGAAAAATATGAAAACACGAAAAACTCGTTTAAACAGCTGCAAAAGGAATGGAATGCCCACGCAGAAGAAGCAGACAAAAAAGAGAAGAAATTGTATGAAGCTTATCGTTATTTAGATCAGACCAAGTCGCGCATTAACGTACTAGAAGAGATGGAAGCAGATTATTCTGGATTCTTTCAAG
This sequence comes from Alteribacillus sp. JSM 102045, assembly GCF_041949975.1. Lineage (NCBI taxonomy): Bacteria > Bacillati > Bacillota > Bacilli > Caryophanales > Bacillaceae > Alteribacillus > Alteribacillus sp. JSM 102045. The sequence goes on from NZ_JBHFQG010000002.1 coordinate 116,581, forward strand.
GTGTTAAAGAAGTATTGAAAGCTAGAAGTATGAATTTAAGCGGCATTGTCGGTGCTGTAGCGGAATTAATAGAGGTTCCAAAAAAGTATGTAACGGCGGTAGAGACGGCACTTGGAGGAGCTCTGCAGCACGTAGTAACGCAAACAGAAAAGGATGCCAGACAAGCAATCCAATTTCTAAAAAGCCAGCAAAAGGGAAGAGCAACCTTTTTGCCTGCTGATGTGGTCCGCGGAAGACATCTTTCTTCTTCTATGAAACAAAAACTAGAGGCGGCAGAAGGATTTATAACGATTGGCTCTGAAGCAGTGAAAATACAAGACTCTTATCAGCATATTGCAGAAAACCTGCTCGGGCAGGTAGTGTTCGCTGAGACATTAGAGGCAGCCAATTATATGGCCAGGCTTTCAGGTTATAAAGTCCGTATTGTTACACTTGACGGTGATGTGGTGAACCCAGGCGGCTCAATGAGCGGAGGAGCTGCGAAGCAGCAAAAAGGACAGCTTCTTGGACGACAGCAGGAGCTTGAGGAATTAAAGAACAAGTTTGCTGTCATGCAGGAAAAAACAGAAGGGTTAGAGTCTGCCGTTAAGAAGATAAAAGAAAAGCGTGACCAGCTTACAAGTCAATTAGAAACATGCCGTCAAGAAGGCGAAGCTGCAAGAGATGAGCTTCAGCACGCAAAAGAAGAACTTGCAAAAGCGGAAGCAGAGCTTTCTAGAGCGAATTCCCGTCTGTCCCTGTTTGATAAAGAATCAGCTTCACTTGAAGAAGAAAAAAGAAAGCTGGAGCAGCGCCAGAAAGTACTTGGAGAAAATAAAGAATTGGTCAAAACAAAATTAAACCAACTTGAACAAAAAATTGCTGATATTGAAACCGAAGAAAAAGAACGCGGCCAAAAACTAGAACGATTAAAAGAAGAAGAAACCACCTGGAAAGTGGAACTTGCAGCTGCCAAAGAAACGATGACGCATGATAAAGCGGAGAAAAAACGGTTAGAATCTCTACACGAACAAGAAAAAAATGAAATGGAAACCCTACAAAACGACATTGAAATTCTAGAAGAACAGTTATCTTCACTGGATGGCGGGGATGGTGAACTTCAAGTAGATATTGAAGAAATGAAAGCAAAGAAAGAACAATTAACGGAGGAAATGACCGCCCTACGCCGAGACAGAGTGGAAGGATATGAGAAAGCGGAGCGTTTAAAGGTTGGTATTCAACAGCTTTCTTATGACCATAATGAACATCAGAAAACGTATCACAGTAAACAAGTAGAATTAAACCGGCTTGATGTCGAGCTCGATACAAGGCTGACCAACCTGCAGGAAACCTATGAGCTTACGTTTGAACGGGCAAAAGAAAAATACCCTCTCACTATAGATCCTGCAGAAGCAAAAAAGAAAATTAAATTAATAAAAATGAGCATTGAAGAATTGGGAACGGTCAACCTTGGTGCCATCGATGAATATGAAAGAGTGTTTGAGCGGGTATCGTTTTTAACGGATCAAAGAAGTGATTTGCTTCAAGCCCAGCAGTCTCTGCGTGATGTCATTCATGAAATGGATGAAGAAATGAAACGGCGGTTTTCAGAAACGTTTACTGCGATTCGGCATCATTTTCAGGAAACGTATACAGAACTGTTTGGCGGAGGAGATGCAGACCTTCATTTGACAGACCCGGAAAACCTGCTTGAAACAGGAGTAGATATTATAGCAAGACCACCAGGGAAAAAACGTCAGCACCTCTCTTTATTATCAGGAGGTGAGAAAGCACTAACAGCTATTGCATTATTATTTTCCATCATTAAAGTAAAGCCAGTACCGTTTTGTGTGTTAGATGAAGTAGAAGCAGCCCTGGATGAAGCAAATGTTACACGCTTTGCAAGATACCTGCGCACATTCAGTAAAACAACGCAATTTATTGTGATCAGCCATAGAAAAGCTACAATGGAAGAAGCAGACGTATTATACGGTATTACGATGGAAGAGTCAGGTGTTTCCAAGATGGTTTCTGTCAAGCTGGAAGAAACGTCGGAACTTATAGAAACAGCCAATTAATAATAGAAAGAACAGTCTGTAAACGAAAAATCTAAATTTCCAGGGAGAAAAGAAAGGAGTACACATATTAATCATGGGTTTTTTTAAAAAGCTAAAAGAAAAATTTACGGAGCAGACAGAAACAGTAACAGAAAAGTTTAAGGAAGGGCTGACAAAAACAAGAGACTCCTTTGTCGGCCGTATGAACGAATTATTTGCTCAATACCGGACGGTCGACGAAGAGTTTTTTGAGGAGCTGGAGGAGATTTTAATAGGGGCAGATGTCGGTGTTTCAACTGTCATGGAGCTGATTGATGAATTAAAAGAGGAAGCTAAACTCCGCAACATTAAAGAATCCAAAGAGATCGCGCCTGTTATTAGTGAAAAACTGGAGGAAAAACTGGATAAAAGTGGAGAAGATGCAGATCTTAACATGCAGGACGATCAAATGACCGTGATTCTTTTTGTCGGCGTAAATGGTGTCGGAAAAACAACGACAATCGGGAAAATGGCTCATTCCTTTAAAGAAGAAGGGAAAACAGTAGTAATGGCAGCAGGAGATACTTTCCGTGCTGGTGCGATTGAACAGCTTGAAGTATGGGGAGAGCGCGTAGGAGTCGATGTTATCAAACAGCAGGCCGGGTCTGACCCAGCTGCAGTCATGTATGACGCTATCCAGTCAGCCCGCGCCAAAAAAGCAGATGTGCTTTTATGTGATACGGCAGGAAGACTTCAAAATAAAGTAAACCTGATGAAAGAACTTGAAAAAGTAAAAAGAGTTATATCCCGTGAAATACCGGATGCCCCTCATGAAGTCCTTCTTGTCCTTGATGCAACCACAGGTCAAAATGCTATGAGCCAGGCAAAAACGTTCGGTGAAGCTACTGAAGTTTCAGGGATTGTGTTAACAAAACTTGATGGAACAGCGAAAGGCGGCATTGTACTAGCGATTAGAAATGAATTGGATATACCTGTAAAACTAGTAGGCTTAGGGGAAGGCATGGATGATCTGCAGCCATTTGATGCAGAACAGTTTGTGTATGGTCTTTTTAAAGAGCTGGTGGAAGAGGAAACAGGCGAAGAAACGGAAGAAGAAATGGAAAATACTCGTGAAATTTGATAGCGCGTAAAGATATTTTCTTGACAGATAGTCATAATTTTAGTATCATCCTTGTTTGTAAAGGGATTTGACTTAACATTAAGAGGGTGAACGATCATGCTCGAAAAAACAGTACGCATGAACGCTTTATTTGATTTTTATCAGCCCTTGTTAACGTTAAAACAACAGAAGTATATGGAGCTTTACTTTCTTGATGATTTTTCGCTCGGAGAAATATCTGAAACCTTTGATGTAAGCCGTCAGGCCGTTTATGATAACATTAAGCGCACTGAGGCGATGTTAGAAGAATATGAAGAAAAACTAGGTCTCTATCGAAAATATAACGAGCGGATGAAACGATACCGGCAGTTGAGAAAGTATGCAGTAGACAGCTCTCCTTCCCCCGGTCTGATGAAAACGATTGAGGCGCTTGAAAAATTAGAGGAGGAGGGGACAAAATAATGGCTTTTGAAGGTTTGGCAGAAAGACTCCAGGCAACCTTTGACAAAATGAAAGGCAGAGGGAAAGTTTCAGAGACAGACGTCAAAGAGATGATGCGTGAAGTTCGTCTGGCGCTGCTTGAAGCGGACGTTAACTTTAAAGTGGTGAAAAAGTTCGTAAACGACGTGAAAGAACGGGCTGTCGGCCAGGAAGTAATGAAAAGCCTTACCCCCGGGCAGCAGGTTATCAAGGTAGTGAATGAAGAGCTGACAAAGCTTATGGGCGGTGAACAAAGTAAAATTGCGCAGGCGCAGAAGCCTCCTACCGTGGTGATGATGGTTGGTCTGCAAGGTGCAGGGAAAACAACCACGACAGCGAAGATTGCCAATTACCTTCGCAAAAACAACAATCGCAAGCCGTTAATGGCAGCTGCTGATATATATCGTCCGGCAGCGATTGATCAGCTGAACACGTTAGGAAAGCAGCTCGACATCCCTGTTTTTTCACTTGGAGATCAGGTGAATCCTGTGGACATTGCAACAGGTGCAGTGAATCAGGCCAAAGAAGAGCACCAAGACTATGTTCTGATCGATACAGCCGGCCGCCTGCATGTGGACGAAGAATTAATGGGAGAACTCCAGGAAATTAAAGAATCTGTTAAGCCAGATGAAATTCTTTTAGTCGTAGATGCAATGACAGGTCAGGATGCTGTGAACGTTGCGGAAAGTTTCAATGAGCAGCTGGGTCTAACCGGCGTGGTATTGACAAAGCTTGATGGTGATACCCGGGGCGGTGCAGCTTTATCCGTTAAAGCGGTAACCGACACGCCCATTAAGTTTGCCGGGATGGGAGAAAAAGTCGACCAGCTTGAACCATTTCACCCTGAACGGATGGCTTCTAGAATCCTGGGAATGGGAGACGTTCTTTCTCTCATTGAAAAAGCACAAACCAATGTAGACGAAGAGCGTGCCAAAGAGTTGGAGAAAAAGATTCGTTCAGCTGATCTTACCTTTGATGACTTTCTCGAACAGCTTGAACAAGTGCGCAGCATGGGCCCCCTTGACGAACTGTTGGCAATGATGCCTGGTGCAAACAAAAAGGCAATGAAAAACATCCAGGTTGATGAAAGCCAAATCGGCCGCGTGGAGGCGATTGTACGCTCTATGACAACGCATGAAAAACAGAATCCTTCTGTGATGAATGCAAGTCGTAAACGTCGTATTGCAAAAGGCAGCGGCACGTCAATTCAGGATGTCAACCGCCTTTTAAAACAGTTTGAAGACATGAAGAAAATGATGAAGCAGATGACGTCTATGCAAAAAGGTAAGAAAAAAGGCAAAGGCGGTTTTCAATTACCTTTTATGTAGTGAAAAGGAAAAAACCTTTACAGGGAATAAAATTCCTATTATAATGTGCTATTGTGTGAAATAATTTATTGTTTTAAATAATCTTGGAGGTGTCTATAAATGGCAGTTAAAATTAGACTTAAACGTATGGGATCAAAGAAAAAACCTTTTTATCGTGTGGTGGTAGCTGACTCCCGCGCGCCGCGTGACGGACGTTTCATCGAAGAAATCGGAACGTATAATCCGCTGAGAGAGCCTGCGGAAGTAAACATCAACGATGAAAAAGCAGTGAAGTGGATGCTCGATGGTGCTAAGCCATCTGATACCGTGCGCAACCTTTTCTCTAGAGAAGGTCTTATGGAAAAGCTTCACAACGCTAAAAACGAAAAGTAATCGCACCAACCTGCTAAAAAGAGTGCTCATTACTTTAAAGGAGGCGGGGGAGAGCTATGAGAGAGCTTGTTGAAACGATGGCCCGCGCGCTCGTGGATTATCCAGACAGTGTTGATGTAGAAGAACGTCAGCAGGAAAACACCCTCGTCTTAACGTTGTCTGTCCATGAGAGTGATATGGGAAAAGTGATTGGAAAACAAGGCAGAATCGCTAATGCGATACGTTCTGTTTTGTATGCATCCGCTTCTCATCAAAAAAAGCGTGTTCGCCTTGATATTGTAGAATAATAGCAGACAGAAAAGGTGAGGATTCCATCCTTGCCTTTTTTGCACTGTTAGAAAAATGTGAGAGGTAAACACTGTAAGACAGAAGCTGCTTTCCCTGCAAGTACTTGACGGCTTTTACTAACACTTTTAACATTTAATCTGAGCATTACAGTTGCCTTTGTTAAAAAAACGGAGACATAGTATGGATGACCTTAAATGAGGTGGATCATGCGAATAATTAAAAAAGTTACGGTAAAGCATGTCTTAACAGAGTCATTAAAAGAAAAAATGACAGAGGAGTTTAACGAAGATGTGCATCGTTTAGAAAAAGAAATCGAACAGCTTCGGTTTCAAATGCAAAAACAGTGGAGAGCAGAGGAAACGTCAAGGCGGAAAACGGAGATTAAAGGTAGATTTGAAAAAGAAGTAGAAAAAAGAAGAGAAAAAATCAACAGAGTAATCTTTCAGCGTTCTCAGCTTGAACAGCTTCCGCTTTTTTCGGAAATTACATCCGGGCATGTAGATGCCATAGAAGAAATAGAAACAGGAGATGACTGGCCTTTAGCCGAACAGGAAATCATAGTAGAAGACGGCAAAATAGTTTCCATTAGAAACAATGAGGCGGATGATAATAATGGAATGGTTTAACGTAGGAAAAATTGTTAATACACATGGTGTCAGAGGAGAAATCAAGGTTCTTCCGATCACTGATTTTGAAGAGGAACGCTTCGCTCTCGGAAAAGAGCTTTATCTTTCTCACGAAAGGCAGCAAGATAAAGAAAAAGTTACCGTAAAAAATGTTCGCACCCATAAACAATTTGTTTTATTAACGTTTGAGGAATATTCTACACTCGACGAAGTAGAAAGATGGAAAGGCGGCTTGATTCAAGTTCCTGAAGAAGACCTGCTCGAACTTGAGGAAGGAGAATTTTATTACCACGAAATCATTGGCTGTCAGGTATACTCCGAGGACGGCGAATTACTCGGAGAAGTTCGGGAAATTATATCTCCGGGGGCAAACGATGTGTGGGTCGTTAAGCCAAACAAAGGGAAAAAAGATATTATGATTCCATATATTGAAGACGTTGTAAAAAGTGTGGATAAAGATAATAAAAAGATTATCGTTCATGTGATAGAGGGGCTGCTTCCATGATGAGAATGGATTTTTTAACTCTTTTTCCGGATATGTTCCCAGGGGTGCTTGGTTCCTCTATTTTAAAACAAGCTGCTGAGAGAGAGGCGGTTTCCTACCATGTGCATAACATTCGCGATTTTTCTTCAAACAAGCACGGCAAAGTAGATGATTATCCATACGGCGGCGGAGCAGGAATGGTTCTTACCCCCCAGCCTATTTTTGACGCTGCTGACTTTGTGAAAAAACAGACAGAAGAAACGAATCCGCGTGTTATATTGCTTTGCCCGCAAGGAAAACCATTTACCCAAACGGAAGCAGAAAAACTTGCGTCTGAAGAACATCTGATTTATATTTGCGGCCATTATGAAGGATACGATGAGAGGATCCGAGAGCATTTAGTGACGGATGAGTATTCGATCGGAGATTTTGTACTCACTGGCGGAGAGCTGGGAGCGATGGTCATGGCAGACAGCATCACGAGGCTGTTGCCAGGTGTGCTGGGAAATGATGAATCGGCAAAGAAAGATTCTTTTTCTAATGGATTACTAGAACACCCTCATTACACGAGGCCAGCTGATTTCAAAGGCTGGAAGGTTCCTGATGTTTTATTGTCCGGACATCACGGCAATATTGACAAATGGAGAAAAAAGCAATCTTTAAAACGTACGTACGAAAGACGGCCAGATCTTTTAGAAGACAGGGAATGGACAGATGAAGAAAAAAAGTTGATGGAAACATGGAAAAGTAGTAACTAGACATTGATTACAATGCGTGCGTATGCTATTATTTACGTTGTGGCGAAAGCCGTTACTACGATGTTCCGCTGCCATGATCAACTGGGCAAGAGCATTTGGAGAGAAGGAGGCGAATACGATGCAAGACCTTATTCGCGAAATTACAAAAGAGCAGCTTAAAACAGATCTTCCAGAATTTCGTGCTGGAGACACTGTACGTGTTCACGTAAAAGTTGTGGAAGGTTCCCGTGAACGTATTCAGGTGTTTGAAGGTGTCGTTATTAAGCGTCGCGGAGGCGGAATAAGCGAAACATTCACGGTTCGTAAGGTATCTTACGGCATTGGTGTGGAGCGTACATTCCCTGTACATTCCCCGCGTATCGACAAGATCGAATTGAAGCGTCGTGGAAAAGTCCGTCAAGCGAAGCTATACTATCTTCGCAACCTGCGCGGAAAAGCAGCCCGCATCAAAGAAATTCGATAGTAACAAAAACAAGAAAGACTGTGGCGGCCCACCAGCCGTTACAGTCTTTTTTTACACCGATAACTATAGATTCATTGATAATTGGTTATCGTCATCAATTGACTTGGAGGCTGTTCGAGTTTTTCATGCTTTTTAGGCAGCTGGTGAGCAGCAGAAACATAAGCAGTAGAGAGAAAGAAAAACCATCAGGAAGAGACTCTTAAAGGAAATGATTCATGATATAATAATAGGTATCGTTGAACAACCCTAAGAGGAGATACATATGTACATAAAGCAAGAAAGCTGGAAAGAATGGATACGTTTGTTATTTTTTACAGTAACCGTAGCTATTATCGCTCGTACTTTCTTAATCGCTCCCATCATTGTAGATGGAGAGTCCATGGTTCCAACTTTAGCAGATAACGACCGAATGATCATTAACAAATCCAGTTATTGGTTTTCGGACCCGGAGCGTTTTGACGTGGTAGTATTTCATGCCTCAGAAGAGAAAGACTATATAAAACGAGTCATCGGGGTCCCAGGAGATACGCTTTATTATGACAATGATTCATTGTATGTAAATGATCAAAAAATTGCTGAGCCACACTTGCAAACATTAAAAGAAGCTAATAATGGAGAACCGATAACAGCTGATTTCAGCTTAAGAGACGCTGCAGGGGTGAAAACTATTCCAGAAGGACACGTATTTGTTCTAGGAGATAACCGAAAGCACAGCTTTGATTCCAGAAGCATCGGCCTGGTATCGATGGAAGACATCGTTGGAGAAGCGGAATTAACTTTCTGGCCCTTCTCACACCTCAATTGGCTGCGTAATTAGAAAGGATGTGCGCAAATGAGTATACAATGGTACCCAGGACATATGGCAAAAGCGAAACGTGAAGTAACCGAACAATTAAAAAAAGTAGACATGGTGATCGAACTTGCGGATGCAAGAATTCCTTATTCTTCGCGAAATCCTATGCTTGATTCTATCCTTCAGGAAAAACCGCGTTTATTAGTGCTGACAAAAAGCGATATGGCTGATTCTTCCATGACAAACGAATGGCTTCAAACCTTTCAAAAAGAAGACATAGAAGCTCTTTCTATTAATGCTTTAAAAAATCAAGGAGCTAAACCAATCATTGAAAAGTCAAAAAAACTAACCGCTCCCATTTTTGAAAAAATGGCGAGAAAAGGGATACGGCCGCGCGCCATACGAGCAATGATTGTAGGTATTCCAAACGTGGGGAAATCAACTGTTATTAATCGGCTTTTAGGCAAAAAAAGTGCAAAGACCGGTGATAAACCAGGCGTAACGAAAGCACAGCAATGGTTGAAAGTCGGCCGCGATATGGAACTGTTAGATACACCGGGCATTCTTTGGCCAAAATTCGAAGATCAGCTTATTGGCTACCGGCTCGCAGCAACTGGAGCTATCAAAGATGAACTGCTTGATTTTGAAGACATTGCTTTGTTTGTACTCAACATATTAAAAGAAAGATACCCTGAAGCATTAAAAGCCCGTTATAATCTGGAAGAACCATTACCAGAAGACGGTGTAGAACTGTTTGATGAAATAGGCAGAAAAAGAGGATGTTTGCAAGCAGGCGGCTACGTGGACTATGAAAAAGCAGCGGAAATTATTTTAAGAGATCTGCGCAATGAAAAGCTCGGGAAAATTACGCTCGAAACCCCTGAAGACAGAGAAAAAATAGAAGCGGAATAAAAAATATACTATTGCATCAATAAAACTTACCGATAATGATTAATGAGGAAGATAACATGAAACAAAAGAAGCACACCATCCTGGAAATAAAACAAATCTTAGCAAACGGTGCTATGGAAGATTGGCAGCGCGAAGAGCTGAAAAAAGATGAACGCAAGGGTGTTCAGAAGCTTATAACTCAGTATGAAAAAAAGCTCGCTTACAAAAAGCAATTAGAAGAAGAATATATGACCCTTCTTCGTTACGAAAAAGAATGGCAGTCGTCGGGATATCAGTATATTGCAGGCGTGGATGAAGTAGGAAGGGGCCCGCTTGCCGGACCAGTTACAGCAGGAGCAGCTATACTGCCAGACAATGCGGTTTTCCCTGGCTTGACAGACTCAAAAAAGCTAAGTGAAGAAAAAAGAGAATATTATTATCAACTTTTAAAAGAACAGGCCCTTGCTTTTCATGTTGTCCATATTCCAGCAGAGAAAATAGACAGCATCAATATTTATCAAGCATCCAAAGAAGCAATGAAACTAGCAGTTGCTGGGTTAAGTATTAAAGCGGATGCTTTATTTGTAGATGCCATGTCCCTGCCGCTTCCCATGAAACAGCTGTCTCTGACTAAAGGAGATGCCAAAAGTGCTTCCATTGCAGCTGCCTCTGTACTCGCAAAGGTTGAAAGAGACCGTTATATGAAAAAAATGGCTGGCGTTTATCCGGCCTACGGATTTGATAAACATATGGGGTATGGAACGAAAGGCCACCTGGAAGCTCTTCGTACATACGGACCTACCCCGGAACACCGTAAAAGTTTTTCACCAGTAAAAGCTTGCCTAATTTAAAACAGACTGCTTTTAAAATTATAAAAGTAAATGTTGGGAGGAATGCTCCCTCATGGTACGACCAGAAATGATATTACCTGCTGCGGTAACAAAAACACAGCGTAACAGTGGAAATATGCTTCAATTAAAGCCAGGTCAGGTATTTGAAGGAAAAGTACTAAAATTATTTCCAAATCAAACCGCAGCCCTTCGTCTAGGAACGATGAATGTGACTGCACGCTAATCAGCCGTCTTTAACAAACCATACCGGCCAAACAGAAGTCTCTAAGATTTTGAAAGCATTAGGTCTTTCAGATAACAAACTGCATTATACAATGCTTCGCATGCTGCTGACAGAACAGATGTCTTTTTCAAAAAGTATGATTGCACAAGGAGGAGCCATCCTTAAAAGTGCCGGCGCATTGAATCAAGAAGGAGTCCAGCTTCTCCAGATGATGAACCAAAAGCAGCTGCCTCTGACGCAGCAAACATTTCAAGCCCTTTTTCAGGCGGTAAACGGTCCTTCTCTATCTTCACACATACAGGAGCTCTCGAATGCACTTGATCAAACGGCGACCAGCACAGCTTCAGAAAAAGAAGCAGGTGCTGTGTTACAAAAAAACCTTGCAAAAGCTATAGAAATGGGAGCAATGAGCAGCTCAGTTAAAGGGGAGCAGGTGCTGCAGCTGCTTCGGTTATCCGTTTCATCCAATGTCCCTTCCTCTGTACAAGATGGAGCAGCTTCATTGATCCAGAAATTAAGCTTCATGCCAGAAGATTTTGGTTCTGAATCTTGGCTGCAATTTTTTAAAGATACTATACTTCATCCGAATAATCGTTCAGTTCTTCAGCAATTATGGCCAGGTATTAGCGAAGGAGGTCCTGTTTTACTTTCTAATATGGAGCCAAAAGAGTTGTTTAAAACATTAATGAGCCGTTTGGCATTAGCTGAAGGAGAAGCTGGTCTGCAGCAGAAAAAGCAGGTGGTTGCTTTGTTTCAGCAAGCGGCTGGACAAACAAAAACGGAGGTTAAAAGCGGCGATATTTCAAAAGAAATTCAAGGAATGCAGGAAATGGTTCTATCTTCCCGAGAAAAGGTAAGCATTTACTGTCATTTTGCAAGGCTCGTTTAATAATGAAAAAGCAGGTAGTGCAGAAATGTCACCAGTAGCGAATCAGCTTTCTAAACTGCTGCTGCAGCTTGGTCTGCAGCATGAATCTTTCCTGGGGCAAAAGAGCAGCAGTACAACTTTTGTATCAGCAAACAGTGAGAACTCGGCTGATCAATTAAAATAAGCGCTGCTTCTGCACCTTTCTCAACTTCCACCTTCCGTAAGAGACAGTGCTGAGGCTTTACTAAACAGATTAACCGGACAGCAGCTCTTAGCACAAGAACAGCAAGGCCCCCTCCAGCAAGTCGCTGTACAGCTTCCGTTAGTCCTCGGGAAGCATTACACGGATTTAACCCTACAGTGGGAAGGTAAAAAGCAGGAAAATGGAGAACTTCATCCTGATCATTGCCGAATTCTTTTTTATTTGGAAATGGAGCGCCTTGGGGAAACAATCGCTGACGTACATATTCAAAACCGATACGTCACGGTCAATATATTTAATGAAAAAGAAAAGCTTTCATTGTTAATGGAACTGCTGCAGCCTTTCTTAAAAGAAAAGTTAGAAGAGTATGATTATACACTGAGCTCTTAAATTGGAATCAGATGAAAGAAAATGCACCGAACAAAAATGTAGAAGCATATCAGCCATATACCGGATTGGAAGGAGTGGATGTCCGGATATGAAACATGAAAATAATGAACGAAAATCAGCAGTGGCTCTTGGTTTTCAGCCGCATTCTCAATCAGCTCCTGTCGTAAAAGCGAAAGGAAGAGGATACATTGCAGATGAGATTATAAAAAGAGCGAAAGATAATAATATTGCGATTCAAGAAGATCCTTCGCTAGTTGAACTGCTTTCACAGCTTGAAATGAACCAGACCATTCCTCCCGATCTTTATGAAGTCGTAGCCGAAGTGTTTGCGTTTTTGTATCGAGTCGACCAGCATACGAATTGAAAAGCCATATTCAGGCCATTCTAATACAAAAAGGAGTATTAGAATGAGCGATGAAAGAAAATTAATGGTGAAACGGGCAAGAAATGGGCAGTACATGGAAGAAGCAGGACATGAACTAGGATTTTTTAGAAACCTTGCAGAACTAAAAGCTCTTGCTTCTATAGGAAAATGGTGGAAAAAACATAAAAATGAGTCAGATGACAATGAAGATAATGATAATTAGTTTGAAAAGCAGCTGTTTCTTGTAATACTAGAGACAGCTGTTTTTAGCGTGTGTGCATGAATGGTAAATCATGTAAATAATAGATAACGTGTTTTAAATTAGGAAAGTTCATAATATAATTAATAATTGGGGTAGCTGTTTTAGCAGTTTTTCCCGAGTCAAGTGAAATAAAAGAGTGGATCAATGAAAAATTCCCAGGCCCGTTTCACAAACGATTTACCGAGAACGCCGACCAATAAACTAGAAAAAAATGGAAAGAAGAAATTTTAATGGAAACGAGAAACGAAACTTCACAGCCTAAATAAAAGTTTAAAAGGAGCTGGTATTATTTGCTATCATTATATATTACAAAAATAAATGGGAAGCTTATGCAGGGATAGAGCCAGCGAAAGTAGAGCAGTTATTTCCTGAAATTTTTAAAAAATAAAACATAAAACACAGCTTACTGTATTAAAAACAAACCTCCTCATCGGTCTATGATCCCCGCCATGGAACAGAGGGTTTTAGAATCTCAAGTATTGCTATTACTTGTATAAACGTTTCTACTGACCCTATTACCCGCATATTTTTATCATTGCTAGATACAGCTATTCCAGCGGAAGCTATCGCGGATTTGTCTATCAAACATAATAGAGAGATAATTACAGGTGTAAAAATTATTCTATACTTTTGTACAACCTTGTTCAGGTGCTCCGTGGAAAATAACGTCTCATCCACGTTTTCAGTTTGCTTTTTTTGCTGCAGTTTCTTAACAAAAGAAAATGGCAAAAGCTTTGTAAACAATTCCAAACAAAGGAGGCGGTGCGGTATGAATAAAAAGAACCAATGGTACTCTCTTCCAAAAGGTGAAAGCTTGTTTTTGATAGGAATGTTTCTGCACGCCTTTATTTTTTTTTACCGTGGAGCTATAACATCACCATCTTAAATGTCACACTGGTGGCTTGGGGAGCTAATTCCGAGATTTTAATAACTTTTCCGCTTTCGATTGTTTCTATGTTTCTCGTTTCGTCTCTAACAGAAAAGTCTTCGAAAGAAGAATTGGAAAAGATGGACGTTTATATACCGACCCGCCGTCTTCCACAACCAGATAACTTTTGATACGCCCTTATTCCAAAAATTGGATATAAGAGCGTTTTTTGATGAAGAAAACTATAAAATTAGGAAAAATTTATAATAAAGTTTAAAGATTTTCATAAACTTTTTGACGAATTGTTGAATTTGTCGCGGTTTTTTTATACGATAATTGGTGTGTGCGAAACAATGGCCGCAACACAAGCCAATGATTCCACCCGATCCTTGCCCGCAGAATATACTGCAGGGTATTCGTATCGAATCGTTAGGAGGATGGAGAGAACATGAATATTCATGAGTATCAAGGAAAAGAGCTCCTCAGAGAGTACGGTGTATCCGTACCAAACGGAAAAGTAGCTTTTTCTGTTAAGGAAGCTGTCGAAGCTGCAAAAGAACTCGGATCTGACGTTAGTGTTGTAAAAGCTCAGATTCACGCTGGCGGCCGTGGGAAAGCTGGCGGTGTAAAGGTTGCCAAGAACCTTGATGAAGTACGTACATATGCTGATGAGATTCTTGGTAAAACACTTGTAACGCATCAAACAGGCCCTGAAGGCAAAGAAGTTAAGCGTTTACTTATTGAGGAAGGCTGCGATATCAAAAAAGAGTATTACGTAGGGCTTGTACTCGACCGTGCTACTTCTAGAGTCGTCATGATGGCATCTGAAGAAGGCGGTACCGAGATCGAAGAAGTAGCCGAAAAAAACCCTGAGAAAATCTTCCGGGAATATATTGATCCTGCTGTTGGTATGCAAGGCTACCAAGCACGCCGTCTCGCATTTAACATCAATATCCCGAAAGAACTTGTAGGACAAGCTGTGAAGTTTATGCTTGGACTGTACAAAGTATTTACGGAAAAAGACTGCTCTATTGCAGAAATTAATCCGCTTGTTACTACAGGGGACGGCAATGTTATGGCGCTTGATGCCAAGTTGAATTTTGACTCCAATGCATTGTACCGTCAAAAAGATGTTTTAGAATTTAGAGATCTAGATGAAGAAGATCCAAAAGAAATCGAAGCATCAAAATATGATTTGAGCTATATCGCTCTTGACGGCAACATCGGCTGCATGGTTAACGGCGCCGGTTTGGCGATGGCAACAATGGATATTATCAAACATTATAATGGCGATCCTGCCAACTTCTTAGACGTAGGCGGCGGCGCTACTGCAGAAAAAGTAACAGAAGCCTTCAAAATTATTCTTTCCGATGAACATGTTAAAGGCATTTATGTCAACATCTTTGGAGGAATAATGAAATGTGATGTCATCGCGGAAGGCGTTGTAGAAGCGACAAAGCAAATCGGCCTTGAAATTCCGCTTGTTGTGCGCCTTGAAGGTACAAACGTAGGACGAGGCAAAGAAATTCTAGAACAGTCCGGACTAAATATTACAGCTGCTGATTCTATGGCAGATGGGGCACAAAAAATTGTATCTCTAGTGAAATAGAAAGGCGGGACGAAGACAAATGAGCATCTTTATTAATAAAGATACAAAGGTGATTGTACAGGGAATCACCGGTTCTACTGGTTTATTCCATACCCAGCAGGCCGTCGAATACGGCACGCAGATTGTCGGCGGTGTAACGCCTGGTAAAGGCGGGACTGAAGTAGAAGGCATTCCTGTATTTGATACAGTAACAGACGCAGTGAAAGAAACAGGTGCTAACGCCTCTGTTATTTACGTGCCGCCTGCTTTTGCCGCTGACGCAATTATGGAAGCGGTAGACGCAGAAATGGATCTGGCTATTTGTATCACAGAAGGTATTCCTGTTATCGATATGTTAAAAGTGAAACGCTTTATGGAAGGCAAGAAAACTCGTCTTGTTGGACCAAACTGCCCGGGTGTTATCACACCGGAAGAATGTAAAATCGGCATCATGCCTGGTTATATTCATAAAAAAGGCCATGTGGGAGTGGTTTCGCGCTCTGGAACACTTACCTATGAAGCGGTGCATCAGCTTTCCACAGCAGGCATCGGCCAGTCTACAGCTGTAGGTATCGGTGGTGACCCTGTAAATGGTACAGACTTTATTGATGTATTAAAGGCGTTCAATGATGACGATGATACCGAAGCTGTTATTATGATTGGTGAAATCGGCGGAACTGCAGAGGAAGAAGCAGCAGAGTGGATTAAGGCTAACATGAAAAAGCCGGTAGTTGGCTTTATCGGCGGTCGTACAGCACCACCAGGGAAAAGAATGGGACATGCAGGCGCAATTATTTCAGGCGGAAAAGGTACTGCCGATGAGAAAATTTCTACGCTTGAAAAATGCGGTGTAAGTGTAGCTGATACACCTGCAGTAATTGGGGAAACCCTTATTTCTTCCTTGAAAGATAACGGCATCTATGAAAAATGCAAAACCCACGATCCACAATAAATAATGAAGTTATAAGTGAAGGGACAGGGAATGTATCCTGTCCTTTCCTTTCCTTCTATTTATTCACGTAAGAAAGGAATGATAAAAACGGTTACTTTTAAAGAAAAACTTCTTCATCTGCACGAAGCCCCTTTCATTCATTGGAAAAGGCTGCAGTCTTTTTATCAAGCTGATCCTTCCCTAACTATTCCTTTTCAATGGAATGCTTCTGACCTATCTTCTTTTTTACAGATCTCATCTTCTCAAGCTTCTCTTTTACACCGGTATTTACAAACCCATTCTCCAACAGGAAAATTGGCAGGTTATAAAAAACTAGGAATTCATATCATCACCCCTTTTGACAAAGCATACCCGGACAGATTGACTCATATCTATGATCCTCCCTGGGTATTGTACACAAAAGGAAACCTTTCCTTGTTTCACTCTCCTTTAAGTCTTTCTGTAGTTGGCACACGAACTCCCACCCAATATGGAGAAAAAGCTCTCCACCATTTACTTCCACCTCTTATTAATAAGAAAGTAACTATCGTAAGCGGTTTAGCCAGAGGTACTGACACTTTAGCCCACAGGATCGCTCTTGGGCACAAGGGAGCAACAATAGCTGTGTTGGGCTCTGGATTTCAACATATTTATCCTCGTGAAAACTATCCTGTTGCCTCAGAAATAGCTAAGCAGAACCTTTTGATTAGTGAGTACTCTCCAGCTGTCCCTCCGAGAAAATGGCAGTTTCCCATGCGAAATCGTATAATAAGTGCATTGTCAGATATAACGTTCCTGTCCGAAGCCGGAGAGCGAAGCGGATCTCTCATTACTGCCTACCAGGCGCTTGAGCAGGGAAAGGAAGTAAGGGTACTTCCTGGATCTATTTTTTCCACTATGTCTAAAGGTACTAATCAATTGCTCGCAGAAGGAGCTGCCCCGGTTCTCAGCAGCAATGATTTATGGCATGAACGCTGGTGAAAAAAAGGAAGCAAAGCCTATGAATTTTTACACTGTTAATAATTATTTTTCTATAGAAAGAGTATAAGTATAACTCTGAGATTTGCCATAAGGACTGGGTGACAATCTGAGGGTTTCTAAATAAAATAGAGATAATAAGAGAAACATAGACATTTTGGGTAGACAGGGCACATAAACTGTGAAAAAATAATTGTGATTTGTTTCCCAAAATCGATGCGATTTTAACTTTTAGCGGAGTATTAGAAGTATGAGGTAAACGACACAAAAGGTTTGTAAATTTATTTTGATGATGTATACAATTTGACAAAGTACCTTAAACTGGTTGATAATATTTAAAATTTCTTAAGTTTAAAAAGGGGGAGGAAACAAGAGATATGGCAGATTATTTAGTAATCGTTGAATCTCCCGCTAAAGCAAAAACGATCGGTAAGTATCTTGGGAAGAAGTATGCTGTAAAAGCTTCTATGGGACACGTTCGGGATTTACCGAAAAGTCAAATGGGAGTAGATACAGAAAATAATTATGACCCTAAATATATAACTATTCGCGGAAAAGGCCCGGTATTAAAGGAATTAAAGGCAGCTGCGAAAAAAGTGAAAAAAGTTTATCTCGCAGCAGACCCTGATAGAGAAGGGGAAGCTATTGCCTGGCATTTGGCTTACAGCCTGGGGATAGATGAAAATTCAAAATGCAGGGTTGTTTTTAATGAAATTACAAAAAGTGCGATAAAAGATGCTTTTAAAGAACCAAGACCGATTAATATGGATTTAGTGGATGCCCAGCAAGCAAGGCGAATTTTAGACCGTCTGGTAGGTTACAATATTAGTCCGTTATTGTGGAAAAAAGTAAAAAAAGGTCTAAGCGCCGGACGTGTACAATCGATTGCGGTTAAAATGATCATAGACCGCGAAAAAGAAATCAAAGACTTTGTCCCGGAAGAATACTGGAGCATTGATGGCTCTTTTATACGAGGGGATGATTCCTTTGAAGCCAAATTTTATGGAATCGACGGAAAAAAGAAAGACATTCGTTCTAAAGAAGATGTGGAGGATGTTCTTTCTAGATTAAAAGGAAAGGACTTCACCATTCAAAAGGTTACAAAAAAAGAACGAAAAAGAAACCCTGTTCAGCCGTTTACCACTTCATCTCTGCAGCAGGAAGCGGCCCGGAAGTTAAACTTTCGAGCTAGAAAGACAATGATGATTGCCCAGCAGCTATATGAAGGCATTGATATTGGCAATGAAGGAACGGTCGGTTTAATAACCTACATGAGAACAGACTCCACTCGTATTTCCAATACAGCAAAAGAGGGTGCAAAAGTATACATTGAAGAAAAATACGGCAGCGAGTACACGAGAAAAGGGAAAAGAGAAGCGAAAAATAGCAATAATGCGCAGGACGCTCATGAAGCTATACGTCCTACTACCGTAGAAAAAGACCCTAAAACCATTAAGCAATATTTAAGCCGTGACCAATACAGGCTGTATAAATTGATTTGGGAACGGCTGGTGGCAAGTGAGATGGCCCCTGCTGTCATGGATACTATGTCTGTAGACATAGAAAACGGCGGTGTGACATTTCGTGCAAACGGCTCCAAAGTGAAGTTCCCGGGCTTTATGAAAGTATATATAGAAGGCAGAGACGACGGGAAAATGGAGCAGGATAAATTCCTTCCTGATTTAAAAGAAGGGGAAATAGTACAAAAGGAGGAGCTGAATGAAAACCAGCATTTTACTCAGCCGCCTCCTCGTTACACAGAAGCACGTCTCGTAAAAACAATGGAAGAAATGGGAATAGGCCGTCCGTCTACCTATGCACCTACCCTTGATACAATACAAAGAAGAAACTATGTAGCTTTAGAAGATAAACGTTTTGTTCCGACCGAACTTGGAGAGATCGTCCTTGACCTTATCGTGGAGTTTTTCCCGGAAATTCTGGACGTTGAATTCACTGCAAAAATGGAAAACGACCTTGACTATATTGAAGAAGGGCGTCAGAATTGGATTCAGATCATTGATGAGTTTTACCATGGTTTTGAAAAAAGGCTGAAAGTTGCCGAAGATGAAATGAAAGAAGTGGAGATCCGTGATGAGCCGGCTGGTGAGGATTGTGAAAAGTGCGGAAGCCCAATGGTTTATAAGATGGGCCGCTACGGAAAATTCATGGCCTGTTCCAACTTTCCGGACTGCCGTAACACAAAAGCAATTGTTAAAGAGATTGGTGTAAAATGTCCAAAATGTAAAGAAGGAAATATTGTGGAGCGAAAGAGCAAGAAGCAGCGTAAATTTTTTGGATGCGACCGCTATCCGGAATGTGACTTTGTTTCCTGGGACAAACCGATCGCCCGTCCTTGCCCAAAATGCGAATCACTTTTAGTGGAAAAGAAAACGAAGAAAGGTGTAACTGTACAATGCACCGAATGCGACTATAAAGAAGAACCAAACTAACAATAACAATAAAAAGGCAGATCCCCTTTCTTTTCAAAAGGGGGTTTTCCTATGTCCGGTCGTGAAACTTTCGAGGAGGAATAGACGTATGACTACAGAGAAAGTAAATGTAATTGGGGCAGGTTTAGCCGGCAGTGAGGCTGCCTGGCAGCTTGCAAAAAGAGGAGTACAAGTCAATCTCTATGAAATGAGACCAAATAAACAAACCCCTGCTCATCATACAGATAAATTTGCAGAACTTGTATGCAGCAACTCTTTAAGAGGAAACAGTTTAACAAATGCAGTTGGTGTATTAAAGGAAGAAATGCGTCAAATGGATTCTGTTATCATCCGCGCGGCAGATGAATGTTCGGTACCAGCCGGCGGAGCATTGGCGGTAGACCGGCACGAATTTGCCGCCAAAGTAACAGATCTTGTAAAAGGTCATGAAAATGTCACCGTTCATCAGGAAGATATTCAGGAAATACCTGAGGGACCTACGATTATTGCAACGGGGCCTTTGACGACAGAAGGTTTGTCAAAACAAATTAAAGAATTAAGCGGGGAAGAGTACCTGTATTTTTATGATGCAGCAGCCCCAATCATTGAAACAGACAGCATTGATATGGACAGAGCATATGTGAAATCGCGTTATGACAAAGGAGAAGCAGCGTATATCAACTGCCCGATGACAGAAGAAGAATTTAATCGTTTTTATGAGGCATTGACGTCTGCAGAAACCGTGCCGTTAAAGGAATTTGAAAAAGAAATATTTTTTGAAGGCTGCATGCCTTTAGAAGTTATGGCAGCCCGTGGGAAGAAGACCTTGTTATTTGGACCGATGAAACCAGTCGGACTAGAACATCCGGAGACAGGAGAGCGCCCTTTTGCAGTCGTACAGCTTCGGCAGGATAATCAGGCGGGTACGTTGTATAATATTGTTGGTTTCCAAACGCACTTAAAATGGGGTCCTCAAAAAGAAGTAATACGAATGATTCCAGGGTTGGAAAACGCAGAGATTGTAAGATACGGGGTGATGCACCGCAACACCTTTATTAATTCACCAAAGCTGCTTCATCCAACGTATCAATTTAAAAAGAGAGATGATTTGTTTTTTGCCGGCCAGATTACCGGAGTCGAAGGCTATGTAGAGTCAGCAGCAGCCGGACTTATTGCTGGAAGAAATGCTGCTCTTTTAAGCGAAAGCAA
The DNA here is from genome assembly GCF_041949975.1 of Alteribacillus sp. JSM 102045. NCBI lineage: Bacteria > Bacillati > Bacillota > Bacilli > Caryophanales > Bacillaceae > Alteribacillus > Alteribacillus sp. JSM 102045. Next base: position 137,362 of record NZ_JBHFQG010000002.1, read on the forward strand.
AGAACCCGAAGTGCTTCCTCAGGATACAGTTATCGGCAGCCTAGCCCAATATATAACAACAGCAAACCCGGACAATTTCCAGCCAATGAATGCGAACTTCGGTCTGCTGCCGAAACTTGACAAAAAAATTAAAAATAAAAAAGAAAGAAATGAACAGTTAGCAGAACGGGCACTGGGGTCCATTCAGAATTTTATGAAAAGATAATTAATTCCCTTGCCTGCTCTTTGCGACTATGATAAAATTTAGTAGCTTTTGTGCAAAGGATGACCAAGAAATGGCGGAAAAAACATTTGCGTATTATTTAAGCGGTTTTAAAAGGTACTTACAAGTAGAAAAAAACGCTTCTGATTTAACGTTGCATGCATATGAGAACGATATTTTAGATTTTTATGAATTTCTGCATTCAGAAGGGTTGGTAAGCCCTGTGGAAGCAGGTACGCAGACAGCACGGGTTTTTTTCAGCCGTTTATATGAAAAAAATTATAAACGTGCGACCGCAGCCAGAAAAATATCTGCTCTTCGTACGTTTTACAAGTTTCTAAAAAGAGAAGGCTATATGGAAATAAATCCTTTTTTGTCAGCCAGCATGCCAAAAAAGGAAACGAAACTGCCTCGATTTTTGTATGAAGAAGAATTAATCCATCTATTCGAATCCTTTGATATTACAAAAGATCTTGACCAACGTGACCTGGCAGTGTTTGAACTTTTATATGCAACAGGGATGCGGGTAAGCGAATGCTGCCGTGTAAAAACAGAGGACATTGATAAAGATTTAGGAACTTTACTTGTGAAAGGAAAAGGTCGGAAAGAGCGCTATGTTCCAGTTGGAAGCTTTGCTATAGAAGCAATTGAATATTATATATCTCATGCGAGAAAAAAGCTTCTTCAAAAGAATAAAGACGGCCGGCCGAATGCTTTGTTTTTAAATAATAGAGGCGGTCCTTTGACGGAACGAGGCGTATATTACATGGTAAACAAACGGGTAAAAACAGTTTCACAAACGCTGCACATTTCTCCTCATGATCTGCGGCATACTTTTGCCACCCACTTGCTGAACAATGGAGCAGATCTGCGCAGTGTGCAGGATTTATTAGGGCATGAGCATTTATCAACTACCCAGTTATATACACATGTGACAAAAGATCGATTAAAAACAGTCTATGAATATGCCCACCCGCGGGCAGAGAAGAAAGGTGGATGACGATTGGATACATCCTTTCACGCAACGACGATATTTGCGGTGCGCCATAATGGAAAAGGGGCTATGGCAGGTGACGGACAGGTCACATTCGGGCAGGCGGTCGTCATGAAGCATACCGCAAAAAAGGTCAGAAAGATTTATAACAATCAAGTGCTGGCCGGTTTTGCAGGCTCAGTTGCTGATGCATTTACGTTGTTTGATATGTTCGAGGGCAAGCTTGAACAATGGAACGGTAATCTGCAAAGAGCTGCTGTTGAGCTTGCCAAAGAATGGCGAAGCGACAAAATGCTGCGCAGGCTCGAAGCAATGCTGGTGGTCATGAATAAAGATACCCTTCTGCTAGTAGCAGGAACCGGCGAAGTTATTGAACCTGATGACGGCATTATTGCAATTGGTTCGGGAGGCAATTATGCCCTTGCTGCTGGCAGAGCTCTTAAACAACATGCAAGCCACCTTGAAGCGAAAGAAATAGCAGAAGCTTCATTAAAAACAGCGGGTGATATTTGTGTGTATACAAATGACCAGCTTGTTGTAGAAGAGCTTTCCGAATAACTTTAAATTTATTTTTCAGAAAGGGGATTGCAAAAAATGGAAACCCCGCTTACGCCTAAACAAATTGTAGAGAAGCTTGATCAATACATTATCGGGCAGAAAGAAGCAAAAAGATCTGTTGCTGTTGCTCTTCGCAATAGATACCGGCGCAGTAAATTAGATGAAAGCCTTCGAGAGGAAATCACGCCGAAAAATATTTTGATGATAGGTCCTACAGGTGTCGGTAAAACAGAGATTGCAAGACGACTTGCAAAATTAACAGGTGCGCCATTTACAAAAGTAGAAGCGACAAAATTCACAGAAGTCGGTTATGTCGGACGTGATGTAGAATCCATGGTGCGTGACCTGGTTGATACATCTGTACGTCTTGTAAAAGAAGAAAAAATGCAGGACGTCCAAAAAGAAGCAGAAAGAGAAGCGAACAAAAAACTGGTTAAGCTGCTTGTCCCGGAAAGAAAGAAACAGCAAAATTATAAAAACCCATTTGAGATGATTTTTCAGCAGCAAAATCACGACGAAGAGGAGCAGCCGCAAGAAGATCAAAACCTTGCCCAAAAACGAAGACAAATGGAACATCAGCTTGCTCTTGGTGAGCTTGAGGATCATTTGGTAACGATTGAGGTGGAAGAGCAAGCGGCTAATATGATGGATATGTTCCAAGGCTCAGGTATGGAGCAGATGGGTATGAATATGCAGGAAATGCTCGGCAATATGATGCCCAAAAAGAAAAAAAAGCGCAGACTTCCTGTGAAAGATGCAAGGAAAGTACTAACGGAACAAGAAGCGCAAAAACTAATAGATATGGATGAAGTGGGACAACTGGCTGTTTCAAAAGCAGAGCAGTTGGGTATCATTTTTATAGATGAAATCGACAAAGTAACAGGGAAACAGCAAAACAGTGCGGATGTATCAAGAGAAGGAGTGCAGCGCGATATCCTGCCGATTGTCGAAGGATCTACGATTACGACAAAGCACGGCCCTGTCAAGACAGATCATATTTTATTTATAGCGGCTGGAGCGTTTCACATGTCTAAACCGTCAGATTTAATTCCAGAACTGCAGGGGCGGTTTCCGATACGAGTAGAGCTTAACAGCCTTGGGCCTGAAGAATTTAAACAAATATTAAAAGAGCCGGACCAGGCCTTATTAAAGCAATATGAAGCTTTATTGCAAACGGAAGGTATAAATGTGGAATTTTCTGACGATGCTGTGCATAAAATCGCTGAAATTGCTGAAGACGTCAACCAGCATACAGAAAACATCGGAGCACGCAGGCTTCACACATTATTAGAGCGGCTGCTCGAGGATCTTTCATTTGAAGCACCTGATATCACCATGGAAAAGATAACAATCACCCCAGAATATGTAGAAGAAAAGTTAGCAACCATTGCAAAAAATCGAGACATGAGCCGATATATTTTATAAGGAAACAGGAGGAGACATAAAAATGGATTTATTATCAAAAAGCCGAAAAATCAATGACATGCTTCAAAAAACTGCAGGAGATCACGTGAATTTCAAGGATATGGCTGAAACGTTACGTGATGTTATTTCTGCGAATGTGTTCGTAGTGAGCCGTAGAGGAAAGTTACTTGGTTATGCAATTAAACAAGAAATTGAAAACGACCGAATGAAAAAAATGCTAGAAGAAAGACAGTTTCCAGAAGAATACACTTCCGGATTGTTTAAAATCGAAGAAACATCTCCTAATCTAAGTATTGAAAGTGAATATACTGCATTTCCTGTAGAAAGCAAAGAGCTTTTCAGTTCCGGTTTAACGACAGTAGTACCGATTATTGGGGGAGGACAGCGCCTAGGAACTCTCGTTCTAGCAAGGCTGAATGATTCCTTCGATAATGATGATCTCATTCTAGCAGAGTATGGCGCTACCGTTGTTGGAATGGAAATCCTGCATGAAAAAACGCAGGAAATTGAAGAGGAAGCAAGAAGTAAAGCAGTTGTTCAAATGGCGATCAGCTCTCTTTCCTACAGCGAATTAGAAGCAGTGGAGCATATTTTCGAAGAGCTGGAAGGAAAAGAAGGATTATTAGTAGCTAGTAAAATTGCTGACCGTGTAGGCATTACGAGATCTGTTATCGTAAACGCACTAAGAAAACTGGAAAGTGCCGGGGTTATAGAATCTCGTTCTCTAGGAATGAAAGGAACATACATTAAGGTACTTAATGATAAATTCCTTTATGAACTTGAAAAAATAAAAACAAGCGGCTGAATAAAATATGAAGAAAAACGGGTTGTCTCTGAAGTAGAGACAACCTTTTTTTCTTAACACCCGATGGTAATTCAGGAAGGCTCTTGGCACACAGAAGTAGAGGAAGAAAGATGGAACGTATAACCAAGGATTTGGTTTGAAGACCGAAGTTGGAGGAAGAGAGGAAATGCGACAGACCGGGTTGAAAAAGAATCACATATACACCACTGCCAACTTTCTAAATAAGGCTAAATAGGCACCGCCTGTAATGAAAAGAGAAAATCAAGCAAAACAGCCGGTTGTGAAAATAAATGCGATCGGCTGTTTACTATCCAAGGACTTTTAAATAGCTCAATTTTTAATACTACTAGGGTTTTTTAAATAAAAAAGAAGAAAATACAAGAAGAAAGACCTATTAAAATTTTTTGTGAACATTACGAATAGAGAGTACTCCTAATCGTTATGATAGATAATCAAGGGGTATCTTTATAGAACAATAGAATGAACCTTGCCAAAAACAATGAAAATACAATTAGTTCAACAGAACTATATAGTTAAAAAGAATTAGTATTTATGAAAATTTCAGGGTAGTACTATGTTAATAAATTAAAAAAGTGTTTAGACAAGGTTAGACAAATGTCGCATATTTTTATACAATTTGGGTAGTAATGGCTAAATATTTGTAGAATTAGGAAGTAACTGCCCAAATGTAATACATATTTAGTATCAACGACTAAAGTTTAATGTCTAAAGTCGCACAAAAGGGGAGAGGAGGATACAAATTTGGGATTATTTGATTCTAGTAATTTTCAAAACCTGGAGAACGGGATGAAAGGTGCTGCTCTAGAACAAAAAGCAATATCGCAAAACATTGCGAATATCGACACACCTAACTATAAGGCTAAACGTTCTCACTTTCAGCATACCCTTAATGAAGCCATTCAAAACCAGCAACTTCAAGCAAATCGCATGAATAATAAACATCTTCCATTTGGTAGTCAGCAGGAGGCGGCGTATGTAAGCGAGGATAATTCGACAATGTACAACCATAATGGAAATAACGTCGACATTGACAAAGAAATGTCGAATCTTGCAAAAAATCAAATCTATTATAATGCACTCATAGATCGGTTAAGTGGAAAGTTCAACAGTTTAAAAACAGCGGTGAGAGGTGGATAAAACAGTATGGGGATTTTTAATGGTATTAATGCTTCATCTTCTGCCCTTACAGCACAAAGGCTGCGCATGGATGTTACTTCATCTAATTTAGCTAATGCAGATTCTACCAGAGGCCGACTCGTCGACGGAGAATGGGAGCCTTACCGTAGGAAAATGGTCAGTATGTCTCCTAATCAATCAGAGTTTTCTTCTTTTTTACAGCAGGCAAAAGCGAAAAGTTCTTCAACAGCCGGAGAGGGCGTGAAAATAGATGGAATTATTGAGGATCAATCGCCATTTAAACAGGTATACGAGCCCGATCATCCAGAGGCAGATGAGGATGGCTTTGTTGAAATGCCAAATGTTGATCCCTTAAAAGAAATGGTCAACATGATGAGCGCAACCCGTTCCTATGAAGCAAACATTACCAGTATGAATGCTTCCAAAAATATGATGCTGAAAGCTCTGGAAATCGGAAGAGGGCAATAAAAACAGGGAGGTTAGCCTATGAGTAATCATCTAATAAACTCTTCATATGCCAATACATTAAACCAAGAACCATTGCGAACAAGTGAGAATCAAAAAACACCTGCAGAGGTGCAGGAAAATTTTAAAAATGCATTAAATAAGGCGCTTTCGGATATGAACGAATCACTGTTAGATTCAGATGAAATGACATCTAAGCTTGCGAGCGGAGAAGTGGAAGATCTACATGAAGTGATGGTTACAGCGGAAAAAGCAAGTGTATCACTTCAAACAACAGTAGAAATAAGAAATAAAGCATTAGAAGCCTACCGGGAGATTATGCGGATGCAAGTTTGATAGTGCATACCTGGTTTTGAGTTCAGCAGTCGGGAGGACCCATGAAAGAGAAGTTTATCACAATTAAAAATAAGACAATGGAATATTGGCGCAATCGAACAAAGGGGCAGAAAACTCTGATCATCGGATTTATTATACTTTTTCTTCTCGTTATATTTTTAACTGTCTTTTTTGGAACCCGTACTAATTATGCCCCTTTATATTCAGATCTTTCACCGGAAGAAACCGGCCAGATTAAGGAAACTCTTGACACTAGAGGCGTGCCATCTCAATTAATAGATGATGGCTTAACGATTCAAGTACCGGAAACACAAGTGGATGCTTTAAAAGTTGAACTAGCATCAGAAGGCATTCCCGAAAGCGGTTCGATTGATTATACATTTATTGAAGATCAGATGGGCTTTGGAATGACAGATAATGAATTTGATGTGTTGGAGCGTGCTGCTATGCAGACCGAGCTTGAAGGTCTCATACAGAACATAGAAGGGGTAGATGGGGCAAATGTCATGATCACGCTCCCTCAAGAATCAACATGGGTAGCTGAAGAAGATGAAGGAGCTTCTGCCTCTGTTGTTATTGATACCGGCGGAAGAAGCAGCATGGACCAGGTTCAGGTGAAAGCATTATATCACCTGGTTTCTAAAAGTGTGCCAGATCTATCTGTAGATAATATCGTCATCATGAATGAAAGGTTTGAGCATTTTGATTACGAAAATCAAGATTCCTCTCATTCGACATTAAACGCCTATGAGGAGCAGCGAAGCATTCAAGACGATATTGAAAAAGATATACAGTCTCAGATCCAGCAAATGCTTGGCACTATAATGGGCCCTGACAAAGTAGTCGTTTCAGTAACAACAGATATTGATTTTACTCAAGAAAATCGAGAAGAAGCTTTGGTGGAGCCCGTAGACGAAGAAAATATGGAAGGCATTGAAATCAGTGCCGAACGGATTACAGAAACGTATGAAGGTGCTTTCCCAGAAGAAGGCGGCGTCCCAGGAGCTGGAGAGGAAGGCGTAGCCAATTACCCTGCTGGCTTCGCAGCAGGAGATGGTGATTATGAACGAACCGAAGACAGAATTAACCATGAAGTGAATCGAATTCACCGGGAAATTGTCGAAAGCCCTTATAAAATTCGAGATTTAGGCATTCAGGTTATGGTAGAACCGCCTGACCCGGAAGATCCTGATTCATTAGCCCCGGAAAGCATTAATGACATCGAACAAATTTTAAGCACGGTGGTCAGCACTAGTATTGATGACTCATACTTAGATGAAGTTACAGAAGATCAGATTAATGACAAGATCTTCGTATCGGCTCAAGAATTTGCTGGGAAAATAGTTCTTGATTCTGAAGAAGGTACATCGATTCCGTTATGGATGTATATTTTGGCAGGGGTTATGGCTGCTGCAGTAATTGTACTGCTTATTCTTCTGCTTAGAAGAAGAAAAGACACAGAAGAAGACGATTTTTATATGGAGCAGATGACTGCAGAAGAAGAAGTCCCTAATTTACCAGAAGGTGAAGATTCAGAACAGACAACAAGACGAAAACAGCTGGAAAAGCTTGCAAAGGACAAACCAGAAGAATTTTCAAAATTATTACGGACCTGGCTGTCCGATGATTAGGAGGTTATCGTATTGCCAAAAGCTAGAGATACATTAAGCGGAAAACAGAAGGCTGCGATGCTCCTGATTTCCCTTGGTCCAGATGTTTCTGCTCAAGTATATAAGCACCTGAGCGAAGATGAGATCGAAAAACTGACTCTTGAAATCGCAAATGTGAGAAAGGTAGACAGCAGCACCAAAGAGAGTGTACTCGAAGAATTTTATCAAATTGCCGTAGCTCAAGATTATATAGATCAGGGCGGTATCGGTTATGCAAAAAGCGTGCTCGAAAAAGCCCTGGGCGAAAATGAAGCGATGCAGGTTATAAATAGACTCACTTCTACTTTGCAGGTAAAACCTTTTGATTTCGCCAGGAAGGCTGACCCGTCTCAAATATTAAACTTTATACAAAACGAACATCCGCAAACAATCGCCCTCATTTTATCTTATTTGGAATCAGTACAGGCTGGACAAATTTTATCTGAACTGCCCCAGGAGGTGCAGGCAGATGTGGCGAAGCGTATTGCGGTCATGGACAGTACCTCGCCTGAAATTGTGAATGAAGTAGAAAATATTTTAGAACAGAAGTTGTCAGCAACGGTAACTCAGGATTATACAGAAGCGGGCGGCATTGAGTCAGTGGTTGAAGTTTTAAACAGTGTAGACCGCAGTACAGAGCGAACAATATTAGATTCTCTTGAAATACAGGACCCTGAATTGGCAGAGGAAATTAAAAAGAGAATGTTTGTATTTGAAGATATTGTTACACTCGATAATCGTTCCATCCAAAGAGTCATCCGTGATGTAGAAAATGAAGACTTGCAGCTTGCATTAAAAGTCGCCAGTGAGGAAGTGCAAGATTTAGTATTTAATAATATGTCTCAGCGTATGGCTGATACCTTTAAAGAAGAAATGGAATTTATGGGACCGGTCCGCCTTCGCGATGTGGAAGAGTCTCAAACTAGAATTGTTGCTGTCATCCGAAAGCTTGAAGAATCCGGAGAAATCGTCATTGCCCGCGGCGGAGGGGATGATATTATTGTCTAGACTTATTAAGGCTCCCAATGCTTCTTCAGAGGTTTCAGCGAAACGTTCCATTCAATTAAGACCGGTAACTTCTCGTTTTAAAGCAGGGGAAGATAACGCTATTCATACAGAATACAGCGTAGAAGAGGTCAGGCAGCACGAATTAGAAGAGCAAACAGAAAAAGCAAAAGAAGAAAAAAAAGCTGCAGAAAAGCTGAAAGAACAAGCAGAAAGAGAATTAGAGCAAGCCAGAAAACAGATCAGTGATGAGGAAGAAGAATCTAAACAACGAATCGAACAAGCTTTTTCAGAAGCCCGGGACAATGGGTATAAAGAGGGGTTTGCGCAGGGTGTAAAAGACGGAAATGCGTCCTTAGAAGCAGCAGTAGAAGAAGTGCAGTACATTATTACTTCGGCAAAAGAAGAATATAAAAATTACCTTGAAAAAGCAGAACCAGTGATATTAGAGCTTGCTCTTGCAGTAGCCAACCGGGTCATCTATAAATCTTTAAACGATGAAGATGGTACTTGGCTTGAAATTGTAAAAAATGCAGTTCAAGAAGTAAAAGAGCATGAGGAAATTGCAATACATGTACCCGTATCTCGTTATGAAGAAACAAATCAACTGCGGCAGGAAATAGAAAATTTGCTGACTCACTCTGAAGACTTACTCCTTTTACCAGATAGTCAGTTAGAGGATGGCCAGTGTATTATTGAAACTTCTTACGGACGAGTAGATGCATCACTAGACAGTCAGCTGCAAGAATTAAAAACGAAGCTACAAGAAAGATTGAAAGAAGGCAATGAAAATGAAAGCAGTACATTTAACGGAGCTGGTACCCAGCATCAATCCATATAAACAATATGGAAAAGTGACGAGAGTAGTAGGTCTTACTATTGAATCCAAAGGTCCTAAAACATCTGTTGGGGATATTTGTCTTATTCATTCTCATGAAAAAAACAAACCAGTTACAGCTGAAGTTGTCGGGTTTAAAGATAAAAATGTTTTATTAATGCCTTTAAAACAAACGATGGATATTGGTCCTGGGTGCCTGGTAGAAGCAACAAGAAATCCTCTTCAAATTAAAGCCGGCAACGGCATTATTGGCAAAGTAATTGACGGCACCGGACAGCCGCTTGATGGTTCAGCTCTCCCAGAAGGGCTGGTTCGGGTAGGAACGGAAGCAGATCCACCGAACCCAATGCTAAGACCCAGAATAAAAAACCAGCTGTCATTGGGCGTTAAAGCCATTGACGGACTTCTCACCGTCGGGAAAGGACAGCGGGTTGGGATATTCGCAGGAAGCGGTGTTGGAAAAAGTACCCTTCTTTCCATGATTACCAGGCATTCCGAGGCGGATGTCAATGTTATCGCTCTTATTGGAGAAAGAGGGCGTGAAGTAAAAGATTTTATAGAGCGCGACCTTGGAGAAGAAGGTATGAAAAATTCAGTCCTGGTAGTAGCTACATCGGATCAGCCAGCTCTCATGAGGATAAAAGGAGCAATGACTGCTACGGCTGTTGCGGAATACTTTAGGGACCAAGGAAAACACGTCAATTTAATGATGGATTCGGTGACAAGATTTGCGATGGCACAGCGTGAAATTGGTTTGGCCATAGGAGAGCCTCCGACTACAAAAGGGTACACTCCATCTGTTTTTGCCCTTTTGCCAAGGCTGTTAGAACGCTCAGGCACGAGTGAAAAAGGTTCTATTACTGCGTTTTATACAGTTTTAGTAGATGGGGACGATATGAACGAGCCAATAGCAGACGCAGTAAGAGGGATACTCGACGGTCATCTTGTATTAGATCGAAAGTTAGCAGATAAAGGTCATTATCCAGCGATTAATGTCTTAAAAAGCGTCAGCAGAGTAATGAGTGAAATAGTAAGTGAAAAACACCGTCAGGCTGCAGAAAACTTTCGCCGGTATTTAGCAACATATTACGAATCAGAAGATCTCATAAGCATAGGAGCGTATAAAAAAGGTTCCTCAAAAGAAATTGACAAATCCTTAAAATTATACCCGGTTATGAAACGTTTTCTACAGCAAAACACCGATCACAGTCTTTCTTTTCAAGAAACCAATCAACTGCTGCAGGAGCAATTTTACAAAGGAGAATAAATATGGCCTTCCAATATTCTTTTCAAAAAATCTTGGAAATCAAAGAACGAGAAAAAGAAGAAAAAGAACAAGAATATCAACAATCTGTAGAGCAGTTTGAGAGTATGGCTACCGCTCTTTATGAACTTTTAAAACAAAAAGAACAAATGGAAGCTGTGTATCAAGAACGGATGAACAAAGGAATCTTAGTCAAAGAGCTTCAGATGAACGAAAAATTGGTGTTTCAGCTGCAGCAGGAAATACAACAAGTAAAATATAAAACGGACCAGGCAAGAGACGTTATGTACCAAAAAGAAAAAGAAATGCAGCAAGCTTCTATTGAATGGAAAAAATATAAAAAAGTAAAAGAATGGAAAAAAGAAGAATACGAACACCTTGTTAAAAAAGAAGAAGAAAAACAGATGGATGAAATTTCCAAAAGGCGATTCGCTAATATATAAAACATTATCATTAAGCTAGAGCTTGAAAATAGGTGAAGGTATGCCGAAAAAAACAACTGAAAAAAAGAGTGGAAAACTGCAATGGTTTTTTCTGATCATTTTTATTCCTACATTGTTTGCTGCCATTATTGCGGGTGTCCTTTTATCTATTTTAGGAGTAAATGTATTGGATTTAGGAAAGAATGCAGCATCTGACCTGCCGGTTGTATCATCCTTTTTTGAAGAAGAAGAGAACGAGACGGAAAATGAAATGTCAAGCAGGCCGACAGAAAAAGTTCTAAACGAAAAAGATCAGGAAATAACAGAGTTAGAGCAAGAGTTAGAAGATAAAGAAGAAGAGATTAGAAGTTTGGAAGAAACGTTAGAAGACCTGCAAATCGAAATGGAAACGGAAGAAGAGAATACAGAACAAACAAATATGGAATTAAAAGAGCTTGCTCAAGTCTATGAAAATATGTCAGCTGGAAAAGCGGCTGATATATTAGCTGAATTGGAAACAGAACAAATTTTGAGGCACATGGCTGAAATGAATACAGAAAGCAGAGCAGCAATTATTTCAAAGATGGAAGCAGAGCGGGCTGCTGAACTAATAGATGCGTTAGATGAATAAAATCTACGCTTTGAAAGGAAGTGAGATAGATGCAAATGATGCTTCAGGGGTTGTTGTCGCATAAATTAACAGAATCACAAGCTGCTTTACCGCAGAAGAGTGCCTCTAAAAACAATGATGGTGATGCTTTTTTGAAAGTGTTAGGAGATGTTATGCATCCGGAGATGAAAGAAAGATTTCTTGATGTGACAGCTGTGGAGGAATTAACTGTTGAAGATTTGCTTGCTGCATTATTTCAGAATGGAGAAGCACTGATTGAAGAATTTAAACAAGAATTAAATACTTTGTTTAAAAAAGAGTCGTTTGAATGGAGTGGCGAACTAGCAGCTCTTCTTAATAATTTCCCGAAAGAAGTACAAGATGCAGCAGAATCTTTGAACGATTTAAGCGGGGATGAAGCGTTGCAGCAAATTGAAAATTGGCTTTCGGGTGACATTGAAATATTACCTGCTGAAACGAAAGAACAGGAAAAGCTCTTTGCTGAATCCATAGCTGGCCTGTTTGGGGTTTTAAACCAGGTGCAAAACAATAAAAATCTCAGCTCAGCAGATAATCAAAAAGCAGTACCGCCTGAATTAAACCGAGCTATTACTTCCCTTGCCAATACCATTTTTCAAGGAAAGACAGGAGAGTTTACAGATATTAAAAAAGCAGTTGAGCAGCTGACCCGCTGGACAGAAAATCAAATGAATTCAAGCAGTAAACAGTCAGTTGAGCAATTTGTTCAGCAATTAAATAAGATCTCAGAAGCTGAAAGCTCCAATAAATCGAATTTTTTGCAGCAGCTGCTGCAAAGAGGAATCCCCTCTTCCGAAAGCAGCCTTAATAATACTCTCTCCGCTGCGTCTTCCCAGGATAACAGTGGAATGATGACAAAAGTTAAGATGATGGTAATGCACTTAGGAGAAAACAAAACAGAACATGCAAGAGGACAGGAATTTGTAAAGCAGCTGCAAAATTTGCTGGGGAAAAGCAGTTTGCAGTCTTTCAAAAATGGTACCCAAGAGCTTTCATTAAAGCTGCATCCTGAACATCTTGGCCGTGTGGACATTAAATTAGTCCAGCAAAATGGGCAGATCAATGCTCAGCTGTTGACTACGACAAAGACAGCAAGAGACATAGTAGAAAGTCAAATTCAGCAGCTACGCCATACATTGACACAGCAAAACATTCAAGTGGACAAAATAGAAATTACGCAGCAGCAGCCTTCTTATTTACAGCAGGAAGACCAGCAAAAAAAACAGCGTAACCATGAACCTCCTTTATATGAACAGGAAGAAGATCAATCAGAGGGGGAAAATAACCATTCTTTTGCTGAAATGTTAGAAGAGATGACTATTAATGAACAAGCGTAGGTGATAAATATGTCGAACACCATTCAAGAGACATATGCACTTCCATCAAAGGAAGAGTCTTTAATGAAGGAAAAACAAGACAGCAATATCTTGGGAAAAGATGATTTTCTTAAGATTTTAATGGCTCAGCTTCAAAATCAGGATCCGCTCAATCCAATGGAAGATAAAGAATTTGTTGCTCAAATGGCTCAATTTTCTTCCCTTGAACAAATGACGAATATGACATCAGCCATTGACAAGTTTGTAAAAGCACATGAAAGCGGCTCTCTTGTTCAACATAGCGAACTGATTGGAAAAAATGTAATATGGGAGCGTCAAGTGGAGAAAAACGGACAGCCGGCTGGAACGGAAGATGTTGAAAACATTGTAAAATCTGTAAAGCGCGATGGTGACGGAAATATTCGTTTACTTTTAGATGATGATCGATGGATTAATAGTGAACAGCTTGTACAAGTCGGAGATGTCCCATCTAGCGGAGGCAGGGAAGAAGACTTTGTGGATGAAGAGGAGAATGTACAAGATCCCCAGTAGATGACGGGATAAACGGCTCCCGTACAAGATATGGAAGAAGCGCAGTCTTCCCAAATAAATGAAACCGAAGAAGAGTTTTTGGGTTGATAAAAGTGAGAAAGGTTTGGAACACGGGAGGCGAAACATATGAATTCAACCATTCATACGAACGGCCTTCATCAATTGCCTCATCCTGGAACCTCACACCAAAAGCCAAAGACTGCAAACGATCAGACCTCCTTTAAAGATGTTTTGCAAAAGCAGCTTCAGACAAATGGAGAGCTGAAAATTAGTAAACATGCAGAAAAAAGGCTCCATAACCGAGATGTGGAGGTTACCAATGCAGAATGGAAGAAAATTTTTGAGAAAGTGGAAGAAGCAAAAAGCAAAGGAGTTACAGATTCGATTGTAATAACAAATAACGCTGCATTGGTGGTGAGCGCCAAAAATAATACGGTCATTACAGCGATGAACCGTGATGAGGCTTCTCGGCATATTTTTACAAACATTAATGGAACTATTGTGATAAAAGAATAACCGGCTCGACCTGATAAAGGAAGCCGCGGTACGGCTGAAGGAAAGACGCTGTACAAATGATTTTGATTAAAAGGGAGGATAAGGCACATGCTTCGTTCCATGTACTCCGGTATTTCCGGTATGAAAAACTTTCAACAAAAATTAGATGTTACAGCCAACAACATTTCTAACGTGAACACGTTCGGCTTTAAAAAAGGCAGAGCAACCTTTAAAGATATGGTCAGTCAGCAAATAGCAGGGGCAACTGGTCCAACTGACACGAGCGGCGGTTCCAATCCAAGACAAGTCGGTCTCGGCACTCAGCTGGGAAGTATTGATACGATCCACACCCAGGGAAGTCTGCAAAATACTAACCGGGAACTAGACCTCGGAGTTTCTGGAGATGGATTCTTTATGGTAGGGGAACACGCTGAAGGTTGGCCCGATGGTGATTTAGAAGATATTAATCTAGCAAATGAGGGAGCCAATGATGTAGAGGAGGCCTATGAAGGATTAAATATTAATTACACTAGAGCCGGTAATTTTTATTTGGATGAAGAAGGATATATTGTCAATGGTGATGGCAGGTATTTAATAGGGAAAACTAGTACTGAAACTGCCGATTTAGATGACGATGGTGAAGATGAATTAGTTGGAGTTGAAGATGTTGATGATTTAAATGAAGAGGAAATTGGGAGAATCCAGATTCTAACAAATGCTGAAAGCTTTAGTATAGGCGGAGATGGAAGTGTCAGCTTTGTTAATGCTGAAGGTGATTTACGAGTGGCCGGTCAAATCCAGTTGGCACAATTTCCTAACGCAGAAGGCCTTGAGAAAATAGGGGACAATCTTTATCAGGAAACAGATAACTCTGGAGAAAGATTAGAAAGCAACCCTGGAGAAGATGGGTCGGGTGAACTGGTAGCTGGTACGCTTGAAATGTCAAACGTAGACCTCTCGGAAGAATTCACCGAAATGATCACAGCCCAGCGCGGTTTCCAGGCCAATACACGCGGTATCACGACAGCAGATGAAGTACTTCAAGAGCTCATGAATTTGAAACGGTAAGCTTGCCATCAAAAGGAGGTTTGAGCCGGGACCGTCCTCCCGGCTCATCCAATATATATGATTCAACTTACTAAGTTAAATGATCAGACATTTTTGCTTAATATTCCGCTGATCGAACAGGTCGAAGCATTGCCGGATACGACGATTACCTTGATAAATGGGAAAAAGCTGGTCGTAAAAAAAAGCTTAAAAGAAGTAAACGACCTCGCAAGTGAATTTTACCGTCGAATCGGGTTAATGGGGGTATCAGCCAGGGAGGAGGATGATTAATATTGTTTCAAAATAGATTAGTGAACATTATGCTCATTATGATTATATCTATTACTCTTATTGGAGTAGTAACACTGGTGCTTTTCAATTATTTTTCCACACCGGAAGCTGGAGCTGAACCTACGATAGATGAAATTATTGAAAACTCATGGGGAACAGAAGAAATAACTACCAATCTTGATGACAAAACCTTTTTAAAAACTCAGTTCCGCATTCACGTAGACTCTGCCAAAGCAAAAGACGAACTGGAAAAACGCGATTTTCAAGTTAATAACCTAATTATTCATCAACTGGCGGGGATGAATTCTTCGGATATAAAAAGCCAGGAAGGGCTCGAGGAATTAGAATCTACTCTTCGTTTAAAGATAAACGACATTATGAAAGAAGGCAAAGTCATTCGCATCTATACAACAGAACGAATGATACAGTAATTTGCGCATGAAGGGGAAGGGAGGTGAAAAAGAGTGGCAGATGTTCTTTCACAAGGTGAAATAGATTCCTTATTATCCGCCCTGTCAACAGGGGAAATGGATGCGGATGAATTAAAAAAGGAAGAGTCCGAGAAAAAAGTAAAATCCTATGACTTTAAAAGAGCCCTTCGTTTTTCCAAAGACCAGATTCGGAGTCTATCCCGTATTCATGAAAATTTTGCTAGGCTCTTAACGACAACTTTTTCCGCACAATTGAGGACATTTGTACAGATTTCCGTTGCATCGGTTGATCAGCTTCCTTATGACGAATTCATTCGTTCGATCCCAAAAATGACATTACTTAACGTATATGAAGCTTATCCCCTGGATGGACGTCTGCTTATGGAAGTAAATCCAAACATAGGTTATGCCATGCTGGACAGGCTTCTCGGCGGAAAGGGCACAAGCATTAATAAAGTAGATAATTTAACAGAAATAGAAACGAAAATAATGACCCAGATGTTTCAGCGAATGCTTGAAACGTTTCAGAGCGCCTGGGAATCTGTTTTAGAAATTGACCCGGTTATGCAGGATATCGAAGTAAACCCCCAGTTTTTGCAAATGGTATCCCCAAACGAAACGGTGGTGGTTATTTCTTTATCAACTACAATTGGAGAAACAACCGGAATGGTGAATATATGCCTTCCTCACGTTGTTTTAGAAGAAATACTGCCAAAATTGTCAGTACATTACTGGATGCAGACAAAGAAAAAACAACGAGATGAAACCGAAGTAGTGGCACTCGAACATACGGTTAAATCTGCACCGTTAACTTTGCAGGCCATCCTTGGGAGTTCCGAGATCACCATTGAAGAGTTTTTACATTTAAACGAAGGAGATGTCATTGAACTCGACCAAAATATTCACGATCCGCTGCTTCTTACAGCTGGTGGAGAGCCAAAGTATTACGGACAACCAGGACAATTAAACCGCCATATGGCGATGCAGATCACTGAAGAATTGGAGGAGGGGGATTAGCATGAATGATGATATGCTCTCTCAGGAAGAAATTAATGAATTACTAAAAAGTGTCGGCGGAGATGACGATGATGATACAAATCAAGAAGAGCCGCAGTCTGCTGAGGCAGCAACACCCTCGCAAAGCAGCAATCAATTGAACATTGAAGATTATTTGAATTCTATTGAACAAGATGCACTGGGGGAAATAGGAAATATTTCTTTTGGCAGTGCAGCAACCGCACTATCTCAGCTTTTAAATCAAAAAGTTGATATCACGACACCAAGAGTATCACTCGTGCAGCAGGAAGAGCTCGATGAAGAATTCCCACAGCCGCATGTAGCCGTTCATGTCCAGTACACAGATGGATTTGAAGGTACTAATCTGTTAGTTATTAACACAACAGATGCAGCAATTATTGCAGACTTAATGCTTGGAGGAGACGGAACCAATCCATCAGGGGATATGGGTGAAATGCATATTAGTGCTGTGCAGGAAGCAATGAATCAAATGATGGGATCCGCCTCCACGTCCATGTCTACGATATTCAATAAGAGAGTAGATATTTCACCGCCCGGCATTGATCTTATGGATGTAAAAGAATCACGAGGTACAAGCAACATTCCAAATGATGATATGCTTGCCAAAATTTCGTTTCATTTGAAAATCGGCGACCTTATTGATTCATCTATTATGCAGCTTGTTACCATTCCATTTGCAAAGCAGATGGTTGATGATTTAATGAATCCCCCTTCTGAAAAAGAAGAAGGACAAATAGAGGAAAAGCCAGCGTCCGAAAAACCTTCCCCTTCTGATAGAGAGAATGTACGCCATGCTTCTTCACCTGCGCCTTCCAAGATAGGACCAGCTGCAACTTATCCGTATGAACAGCATAAAGAAAGGCAGCAGGATCAGCAGTTTTTAGGCGGCGGCAGTACAGAACAGCAGCGTATGAAAAATATTCAATCAGCCGAATTTTCTTCATTTGATGCACCTTCTTTAAACGAACCTGAATCAAAAAATCTTAATATGCTGCTCGATATTCCGCTTGACGTAACAGTTGAACTAGGGAGAACACAACGTTCTATTAAAGATATTTTAGAATTTTCTCAGGGCTCTATTATCGAGCTGGACAAACTTGCTGGAGAGCCTGTCGATATTCTTGTTAATCAAAAATTAGTGGCAAATGGCGAAGTCGTTGTCATCGATGAAAACTTTGGAGTTCGGGTTACCGACATTGTCAGCCAGGCAGACCGAATCAAAAAATTAAAATAAACAATTACTCAAGGAGGAACGAAACGTGGCACATTCTGTGTTAATTGTTGATGATGCATCATTTATGCGAATGATGATTAAAGATATCCTTGTAAAAAATAACTATGAAATAGCCGCTGAGGCGAAAGACGGTCAGGAAGCGGTAGAGTTATATAAAGAATTGTCTCCTAACCTCGTAACGATGGATATCACTATGCCGGAAAAGGATGGAATTGCTGCTTTAAAAGAAATAAAATCATTTGATCCAAATGCAAAAATCATTATGTGTTCAGCGATGGGCCAGCAGGCAATGGTGATTGATGCCATTCAAGCAGGGGCCAAAGATTTCATTGTGAAACCTTTTCAGGCAAACCGGGTGCTTGAAGCAATAAATAAAACGCTGGGTTGATTAGCGGAGGGTATGAAGGTGAAGAGGAAAACATCACGATGGAAAATCTTAATTGCTATTGGGATTTTGATATGGGCTGGTTTGGGGCAATCTACAGCAGCAGAAGAAGAGGATCGAACGATAAGCGAGGCACTGCAGCAAGATAATGAAGCAGAAGGTACCACTAACACCGAAGCAGAAGCCGCTAATAATGAAGACAGAGCTTTAAATGAAGACACACAGCTGGTAGAGGACCGAAGTGCATTTGCTATACTACTTCAATTAGTTCTTGCTCTCGGAGCAGTAATAGCTATTATGTATTTTCTCTTAAAGTTTATAAACAAAAGAACACAGAGGTTTCAATCTAATCAAACGATGCAGAATCTCGGAGGTGTTCCGCTTGGGCAAAACAAATCGGTTCAGCTCATTAAAGTAGGAGATCGTCTTTTAGTAGTTGGTGTAGGCGACTCTATTCAACTATTAAAAGAAATAGAAAACGAAGAACTAGAAGAGCTGCTTTCTTCGTATGACGGTTCGGAGCCATCCTGGGGAGAAAAAGGAGCATCTTACTTAAGCAGACTGCTAAAGAAATCTCCTTCTCATGATGAATCAGAAACTTCTTCGTTTCAGAAAGTGTTTAAGGACCAGCTTGGCGAAATGAAGCAAACAAGAAAGAAAGCTCGTCACCGTTTAAAGGAGTATGACTAATGATTTTTTTTATACCTGGTGTGGACTTTGGCAATTTCATAAGTGAGGATCCATCTGATCTTGCTACAACACTGCAATTAGTACTACTGATCACTGTCCTTTCCCTTGCGCCAGCCATTTTAGTATTAATGACGAGCTTTACTAGAATTGTTATTGTTCTATCGTTTGTACGAATGGGGCTTGCCACCCAACAAATGCCACCCAATCAAGTATTAATCAGCTTAGCACTATTTATGACCTTTTTTATTATGGCTCCTGTTTTTTCCGAAGTGAATGAAGAGGCGCTGACACCAATGCTTGAGGGGGAAATGAACCAGGAGGAAGCGTTTGATGAAGCAGCCCGTCCAATGAAAGAATTCATGTCCGATCATACTCGGGAGAAAGATTTGGCATTATTTATGGGATACGCTGGAATGGAGAGACCTGAAACCCTTGAGGACATTCCATTAACAGCTTTAATTCCGGCATTTGCTATTAGTGAATTGAAAACGGCCTTTCAAATTGGGTTCTTAATTTTCGTGCCTTTTCTTGTAATTGATATGATCGTGGCAAGTGTGCTTATGTCCATGGGGATGATGATGCTCCCGCCGGTTATGATTTCGCTTCCTTTTAAAATATTATTGTTTGTGCTTGTGGATGGATGGTATTTAATTGTCGAGTCGCTCTTAATAAGTTATTAGCGATGTAATTTTTCTAGTAGGTGATTTATAAATGACAGCAGAAACAGTCATTAATCTGGCAGAAAATGGGGTGTGGACCGTCTTTTTTGTAGCGGGGCCTCTTCTTGTTGTTGCGCTCGTGCTCGGGTTTGGTGTAGCCATTTTTCAAGCAACCACCCAAATCCAGGAACAGACACTTGCGTTTATACCGAAAATATTAGGAGTGCTTGCTTCATTAGTTATTTTTGGGCCATGGATGTTATCTCAGCTTATTAATTTTACGTATCAGATATTAAATAATCTTCATGAATTTATAGGGTAGTAATGATGACTTTAGAATGGATGAACCAATTACCAGTATTCTTACTGGTTTTAATCAGGGTACTGGCGTTTTTTACTAGCATGCCTCTCTTTTCCTATCGGACAATACCTGCTTCTTTTAAAGTAGGACTTGGTGTTTTTTTTGCATTTATTATTGTTTTTACGATTGAAACGCCAGACATGGAAGTAGACAGCACTTATATTTTATTAATTTTTAAAGAATTGCTTGTAGGCCTAAGCATTGGTCTTTTAGCAGGAATGATCATTTATGCGGTGCAAGTGGCTGGTATGTTTTTAGATATTGCTTTTGGTTTTTTAATGGCAAACGTGATTGATCCGCAAACAGGAGCCCAAAGTCCTCTTATGGGCGGGTATTTGTACAATTTTACATTACTGTTTTTGCTGGCGGTAGATGGCCATCATCTCATTTTGGACGGGATTTATTATAGTTACGAATTTATTCCATTAGATCAGCTTGCACTCCCTTTTGGGGAAGAGGCAGTTGCATATCATATCCTTACCTCTTTTAGCACAATGTTTATGATAGCTTTTCAAATGAGTTTTCCGATTATAGGCTCTCTTTTTCTTGTGGATGTAGCTCTTGGCATGATGTCGAGAGCAGTTCCGCAAATGAATATATTTGTTGTCGGTCTTCCACTTAAAATATTTGCCGGACTGCCGATTTTAGCCATTACTATGCCGGCTTTTTTCATGGCAGCGGACCGGCTTTTTGATGAAATGTTCACGGCCATGCGTACGTTAATGGAAATGCTTGGAGGAGCATAATATGAAGCTTAGATTAAACCTCCAGTTTTTTGCTCAGGAAAAAACGGAAAAAGCTACACCAAAAAAGAAACAGGAAACGCGAAAGAAAGGACAGGTGCCAAAGAGCACAGATGTTAATACGGCGCTGATATTGCTGGCAATCTTTCTGTTTATGTTTCTCTACGCTGGTGTACTAGGAACTCACATATTTACTATGATGGAGCATGTTTTTCAAGAATATATACAATGGGATATCAATGAGAGCACGATTCCTGCCATTTTTAAACAACTAAGCATGGAAACGGCTATCGTGATACTTCCGATTATGCTTGTGGCACTGGTGGTCGGTATGGGGGCTTCTATGCTCCAGGTCGGCTTTATGTTTACTCCTGAAGCCATCAAATTTAAATTGGAAAAGATCAACCCTTTAAGCGGGTTTAAACGAATTTTTTCTTTAAGAGCACTGGTAGAATTCCTGAAATCGATGTTAAAAATATCTTTTGTTGGCGTGCTTGTCTTCACGATCATTTGGCTGAGCTTGGACTCATTAATGTTTTTATCTCAAAAAAGCGTGTCAGATGGTTTTGGACAAATAGCAAGACTGACCGGGATTATCGGGGTGTCGGTGGCACTTCTTCTCCTTTTTTTGTCTATCCCGGATTATATCTATCAAAGGTACGATCATGAAAAACAAATCCGGATGTCCAAGCAGGATGTAAAAGATGAACACAAAAAAATGGAAGGCGATCCTCTCATTAAGTCCAAACGCCGAAAAAAACAAATGGATATGGCGATGCAGCGCATGATGCAGGAAGTGCCAAAAGCAGATGTAGTCATTACAAATCCTACGCATTTTGCGATTGCTCTTACATACGAAGAAGAAAAAATGGCAGCCCCTAAAATTACGGCCAAAGGAGCAGATTTCATTGCTCTTCGGATGAAGACCATTGCAAAAAACAACGATGTGATCATGGTTGAAAATAAACCACTGGCTAGAGCTCTGTATCAGCAGACAGATTTAGGGGACGAAGTACCGGAAGAGTTATTTAAAGCAGTAGCCGAAGTACTCGCTTATGTCTACCGGTTAAAAAATGAACTTATATGAAAATAGGAAGAAATAAAAGGAGTATTATTTATGGGAGCAAGAGAGTTTTCTGTATTACTAGGTGTTATCTTAATCGTTATTATGCTTATTATACCGCTGCCAACGGTGATGCTGGATATTTTGATTATTATTAATATTTCTCTTGCTCTTGTTATCATTTTAGTTTCGATGAACACCAAAGAGCCTTTGGAATTTTCGATTTTTCCAACATTGCTTTTGCTTGTTACCTTGTTTCGTTTAGGTCTTAATGTTTCGACTACTCGGTCCATTCTAGGAAATGCCGAAGCAGGCAATGTTATTGACACCTTTGGTAATTTTGTTATTGGCGGCAGTGCATTAGTCGGTTTTGTCGTATTTTTAATTTTAATTATTATTCAATTTGTCGTTATTGTAAAAGGTGCTGAACGTGTTTCTGAAGTTGGGGCGCGTTTTACATTAGACGCCATGCCCGGTAAGCAAATGAGTATTGATGCGGATTTAAATGCCGGCATGATATCAGAGCAGGAAGCAAAAGGACGACGCGAAAAAATTGAACAAGAAGCTGATTTTTATGGTTCTATGGACGGCGCTAGTAAGTTTGTAAAAGGGGATGCGATAGCAGGAATTGTTATCGTCATTATAAATATGATTTTTGGCCTTGTGATCGGAATGGTAGAACATGGCATGGGGGTTGGAGAGGCAGCGAATACATACACTCTGCTCACAGTCGGTGACGGCCTTGTCAGTCAAATACCTGCCTTACTCGTCTCAACGGCAACAGGGATTGTCGTTACCCGGGCAGCATCAGAAGGCAACCTCGGTCATGACGTAACCAAACAGCTTTTTGCTTATCCGACGATGATTTTTGTTGCAGCAGGAGTTATTTTTCTGCTCGGTGTTTTTACGCCTATTCAGATTTTGTTAACAACTGCTATAGCAGCTGCACTTGTATTAATAGGGTATGTCCTTAAACAAGCGGAACAAAAAGCAGTACGCGAAGAAAAAGAGCCCGAAGAAGAATTGGAAGAAGATGATATGAAATCGCCTGAAAATGTGGTTAATTTGTTAACGATAGATCCGATAGAATTTGAGTTTGGCTACGGATTGATTCCATTAGCTGATGCAAATCAGGGCGGTGACCTGCTTGACAGAGTTGTCATGATCAGACGTCAGCTTGCTCTTGAAATGGGGATGGTGGTCCCGGTCATCCGTATACGAGATAACATTCAGCTGCAGCCAAATGAGTATGTCATTAAAATGAGGGGAAATGAAGTAGCTGCCGGTGAATTACTGCTTGATCATTATATGGCAATGAGTCCTGGTGTAGAAGATGAAAATATAACCGGTATTGAAACAACGGAACCTGCCTTTGGCTTGCCGGCTTTGTGGATTGGAGAAGAAATGAAAGAGCAGGCAGAGCTTGTGGGCTATACGGTGGTAGATCCTCCGTCTGTTGTCTCTACTCATTTAACCGAAATTATAAAAGCAAACGCTCATGAACTCCTTGGCCGGGAAGAAACGAAGCAGCTTGTTGATCATTTAAAAGAAAGCTATCCGACCCTCGTGGAAGAAGTCACCCCGAATCCGCTTGGATTGGGAGATATTCAAAAAGTATTATCGAACCTTTTAAAAGAAAAGGTATCCATTCGAAATTTGCCGACTATTTTTGAGACGCTGGCTGAATATGGTCCTTTAACAAAAGACATGACCCTGATTACGGAGTATGTACGTCAAGCTCAATCAAGACAGATTACAAAGCAGTATTCTTCCCCTGGAGAACCATTATATGTCGTAACGATGAGCGGCAATGCAGAGAAGAAAATAGCTGACGCTGTACAGCAAACAGAGCACGGCAATTATTTAGCAATGAATCCGGAGGACTCTCAGTCCTTAGTAGAAAAAATCGGTAAAGAAGCAGAAAGGCTAACAGAAATGGGACAATCACCTATACTGCTCTGTTCACCAGCGGTGAGAATGTATATCCATCAGATGATTGAACGGTTTTTTCCGCAAGTTCCTGTGCTGTCTTACAATGAGCTTGAGCCGAATGTGGAAGTCCAAAGCGTGGGAGTGGTGAATGCAGAATGAAAGTAAAAAAATTTACTGCTAAAGATATGCCGGAAGCTATGAAAAAAATTAGAACAGAATTAGGTGAAGAGGCAGTTATCTTAAACTCTAAAAACGTAAATTCTGGCGGTGTTTTCGGCTTTTTTAAAAAGAAAAGTATAGAGGTTATTGCAGCAATGGATGATACAACGCGATCACCAGCAAAAAACCCTAAGCATTATCGTCCAGATAATACGTGGTCTCAAGAACATCCTAGTTCTTCGCCATTAAAGCCAAAAGAAGATTTAAAACAGGAAGTTCAGGAATTAAAACAAATGATCGCTTCGTTGCAAAATCAAGAAACGATAGCTAGCAAAGAGGGTTATCCTGCTCCTGTTCAGGCGATGGACAACGCATTGAAAGAACAGGAAATAAATGAAAATGTTAGATACCAACTAATAAAAGATTTATTGTCTGAGTGGTACCGTACCGATAACCCTGATAACTATTTGGTGAAGGAATGGACGAAAGCTTTTCTTAAGAGACTATTACAGCAAGTTAAATGCGGTCCGTCTCATCAAACAAAAAAGATTATTAATCTAGTAGGCCCAACCGGTGTAGGCAAGACAACAACTATTGCAAAAATTGCAGCTTATTATCATTTAGAACAAAAAAATTCTGTCGCTTTTATAACTACGGATACATACCGCATCGGCGCAGTAGAACAGCTGAAAACTTATGCCAAAATATTGGATGTTCCTATTGAGGTAGCTTATTCTTTAGACGATTTTCAGACAGCAAAAGAAAGATTCCGAGATAAAGATTTTATACTTGTGGATTCAGCAGGGCGTAATTTCAGAAATCCTGCTTATGTAAAAGAGCTGCGAAAATTAATTGACTTTGATGAAGATATGTCTACATATCTTGTATTAGCTCTAACATCAAAATATAAAGATATGAAGCATATTTATGAGCAGTTTTCCCTTATTCCAATCGATAAGTTTATTTTCACCAAAAAAGATGAAACATCTTATGTTGGAGCGATGGTCAATATGATGGCTGAGACACATAAGGGGGCTGCCTATATTACCCATGGTCAAAGTGTTCCTGATGATATGGAAGCGGCTGAACCAGAGAAAATCACAGACTGGATTGTAGAGGGGGATGGCCATGTATGACCAAGCTCAGCATTTAAGAAGAGTGATGGAGCATAAAAATGAAGGCACGGCCAGAAATACGAAAGTCATTTCAGTTATCAGCGGAAAGGGCGGAGTAGGGAAATCAAACATTTCTTTAAGTTTCTCCCTTTCTCTGGCAGAACTAGAAAAAAAAGTATTATTATTTGATCTTGATATTGGGATGGCAAACATTGATATTTTAATGGGAATGTCGCCTTCCTCTCATATAGTGGATGTCATTGAACAAGACCGCACTATTTGGGACATTATGGAAGAAGGACCGGGGGGCATCCAATTGGTGGCAGGAGGATCAGGCTTAACTAACATTTTTGAAATGACAGCTGCGAAACAAGAACGCTTTTCGCAGCAAATGAGTCTTTTAGATGGGTATTTTGATTACATTATTTTTGATATGGGTGCAGGTGCAAGTGATGACAGTTTAAATTTTATTTTATCTTCTAATGAAACAATTATTATTACAACCCCTGAACCTACTTCTATTACTGATGCGTATGCGATGGTGAAATACATTTATTCCAAAGAGCCGTCATTGCCGGGCTCCATCCTTGTTAATCGGACGGAATCAAAAAAAGAAGGACAGCAGACAGCAGAGAACCTCAAAAGAGCAGCAATGCGTTTTTTAGGGAAAGAGTTAGCTGTTCTTGGAAGTGTACCGTATGACAAGCAAGTGTTAAAGGCCGTAAAAAAGCAAACTCCGTTCAGCCTAAAATATCCTGCTTCCCCGGCTTCTCAGGCTATAAAAACTTGTGCAAAGGCGTATTTAGGAAAGAATAACGTTGATGAGAAACCAGCATACCGCCATTTTTTAAATCAGATTAAAGGCTTTTTGAAAAAGGGGGCTGGGAAGTGATTGATGTATTAGTCGTAGATGATTCCGCCTTTATGAGGAAGCTCCTATCTGATTTTATTAATGAACAATCTAATATGAAGGTAAAAGATATTGCTCGCAACGGAAAAGACGCCTTACTAAAATTAAAACACCGCAGCTATGATGTTATTACTCTTGATATTGAAATGCCTGAAATGAATGGGTTAGAAGCGTTAAGAAAAATTATGTCAGAGCATCCTTATCCGGTGGTAATGGTTAGTTCTTTAACACAAGAAGGTGCCAAACA
The DNA here is from genome assembly GCF_041949975.1 of Alteribacillus sp. JSM 102045. Classification (NCBI taxonomy): domain Bacteria; kingdom Bacillati; phylum Bacillota; class Bacilli; order Caryophanales; family Bacillaceae; genus Alteribacillus; species Alteribacillus sp. JSM 102045. The sequence continues at coordinate 163,800 of NZ_JBHFQG010000002.1, forward strand.
GACCATTCAGGCCATGGAAGAAGGAGCGGTGGATTTTGTTGCCAAACCTTCAGGGGCGATCTCCTTAGATTTGCACCTCGTCAAAAATGAACTAGTTTATAAGATTAAAGCAGCTGCGAATGTAAACATAAGTGCTCATATTGCCTCGAACAAAATCAGGCAGCACTCATCTTTACAAGAAACGCTGCAATATAAGTCTGGAGATAAAAATTTTTTAGCTATCGGGACATCTACAGGAGGACCTAAAGCATTGCAGAAAGTTCTTCCGCATCTAAAAGCAGATTTTCCAGCACCGATTTTTATTGTTCAACATATGCCCCCAGCTTTTACTCGTTCATTAGCAGATCGACTTGATCAATTAAGCAATATAACAATAAAAGAAGCAGACGATGGTGAAATTGTTAAAAAAGGAAAAGCTTACATTGCTCCAGGAGGAAAGCATTTAACTGTAAGAAAAATGGGCCGGTCTCTTATTACTGAAGTGACAAGTGCTCCTCCGCAAAATAGCCATCGTCCTTCTGTAGATGTGCTTTTTTCTTCATTAGCAGAGTTAGAGGATTATAGTGGAGCTGCTCTCATTATGACTGGGATGGGCAGTGACGGTGCTAAAGGATTAGTAGAAATGAAAAAAAGACAGTCCTGCGTTGCTTTGACAGAATCACAAAATACAGCCATCGTTTATGGAATGCCAAAAGCAGCAGCAGAAACGGCAGGAGCCGACTATATTTTAGACCTTCATGAAATTGCTCCATTTTTAAATCAATCATTTTGCAATAAGTAAAATACATGTAAAGGCGGGAGAGAAATGGACGTTGTTCAACAAATAAAACCGTTTCATCTAGATGTACTAAAAGAAGCGGGAAACATCGGAGCTGGAAACGCAGCCACTGCGTTATCACAGTTATTAAACAAAAAAATAGATATGAAAGTGCCTTCTGTCCGAGTTGCTGGTTTTCAGGAAATGCAAGCGTTAGCAGGAGGGGAAGAAACCGTAGTGGCAGGTACGTTTCTTCGCATAACAGGTGAAGCTCCCGGCAGCATGTTTCTGATATTGCAAAAAGAAGAAGCAGAAGAATTATCTTATTATCTTACAGGCAAAGAAGTAGATATTGCAGGGGAATCATTTGATGAAATAGCTGCTTCTGCTTTGCAGGAATTAGGAAATATTCTTGCTGGTTCCTATTTGTCTGCTCTATCTGATTTTACATCGATTAATATGCAGCCTTCTGTCCCTTCATTGGCTGTGGATATGGCAGGAGCACTAATGAGCGCAGGATTAGTTGAAATTTCTCAAGCTGGAGATTACGCCATCGTTATTGATACCGTTATGGAGGAAGCGGAAAATACATCCATGTCCTCAACAGGCCAGTTTTTTCTTCTGCCTGATCCTCTTGCATTTGAGAAAATTTTTAAAGCCTTAGGAGTAGAACTGTTATGAAGCTTGGAGAAAAGAAGGTAGTCAAAGTAGGAATGGCTGATTGGAAAGAAGTACAGCCACCAGATATTATTCGTACTTCCGGGCTTGGCTCTTGTGTCGGTGTTGTTATTTATGATGTGAGAAAAAAACATGCAGCCTTGGCTCATATTATGCTGCCTGATTCAACGATGGCGCAAAATAAAGACATTAATCGAGCAAAGTTTGCAGATACAGCTTTAAGCGATGCCTTATCTCTTTTACAGAAAAAAGGCTGTACTCTTCAAAATATCAAAGCAAAAATAGCAGGAGGTGCCCAAATGTTCTCCTTCTCTTCCATTAACGATATTATGAGAATTGGCCCAAGAAATGCCGAAGCAGTAAAAAGTATCCTGCAGAACTATCACATAACGGTTACCGCAGAAGACACAGGCGGAAACAAAGGAAGGACGATTGAATTTGATCCAGACCTGCAAACTCTTCATATACGTACGGTCAATCAAGGAGAGGCCGTGATTTAATGAAATTTGATACGTGGAAAACCAATGTTTTAACAGCTTTCATAGGATTTTTAATCTTTTTTCTATTATCTTTTCAAGTAAATCTATTAACCACATCATTGATAAGAGCAGGGTTTGCTGGCTTAACGTTCTTTATCATTACCTTTTTGTTTCGGTATATGCTAAAAAAAATTCAAGCTGAAACAGAGGAAAAAAACAAACCAGAAATGGACATCGACAACTCTGAAGAAAAGGAGAGCAGAGAACCAGAGGAAATACAAAACAACAGTGCTCTCTCAGAAGAAGACATCGAAACAGCTTCTCGTCTAATTAAAGAAAAACTGAACGAATGAAAGGAGGCTCATTATGTCACGTTCAACAACGCACGCTCATCAAGAAATATGGGATAAATGGATGAAAGATGGTGATGAAGATGCTGCTGATCAATTGGTGGAAGCCTATATGCCGCTTGTTCATTACCATGTGCAGCGAATTGGATCAGGGCTTCCTAAAAATGTAGCGAAAGAAGAATTGATCAGTCATGGGTTAGCAGGATTATATGATGCTATGAAAAAATTTGATTTCGCCAGGGATTTGAAGTTCGATACATATGCCTCATTCCGCATCCGCGGAGCCATCATTGATGGCTTGCGTCAAGAAGACTGGATGCCCAGATCTTTAAGAGAAAAAGCAAAAAAAGTAGAGGAAACAATGGAGAATCTTGAACAGGAATATAGCCGTTATGTGTCAGAAGAAGAAGTAGGCAGGGTTTTAAACATGACCGGAGATGAAGTAAGAAAAATTACAGCAGAGAGCTTTTTTGCAAATACCCTGTCTATTGATGAAGAAACACCGGAAGGCGAACGAGAAGAAACCTATAGAGCGTCGATTGAAGACAGAGCTTCTCCTTCCCCGGAAGAAACATTAGTCAAGTCCGCTGCACTGCATGAACTTGCTGATGTTATTCAGGACTTATCGGAAAAAGAAAAAACGGTCATCGGTTTATTTTATCAAGATGAGATGACATTAACAGAAATCGGAGAGATTATGAGTCTTTCCACGTCCCGTATATCTCAAATTCATTCTAAAGCTCTTTTTCGTTTGAAGCAGGCCCTTCAAAAGCGATGGAAGGACTAAATTCTATATCTATCCTTTACTGCAGTTTATTTTGTGACAAAGAAGGCATGATATGATGAGGGTACAAGACTTTTTTAAAGTTAGAATTTCAGAAGATAAGCTCTCAGCTGCTGTTATGGTTGCAGCTCCTCTTAAAGAGGATACGATTTGGCCTCGTGAAGAATGGGAAGTTTTTTTAAAAGAGGAAGGAGTGACCTTTGGGCAGATTGAAGAAAATATAGAAGCACTGGTGAATGATCCGGCTTCTGTTGATTTTCCACTTGAAATTGCCAGAGGCATTCCAGCAAAAGATGGGGCACCGGCCTATATTAAACCCGCATTGCAAAGAGAGAATACACCAATAAATGAGTCAAATGGAACAGTGAATTTAAAAAACGTATTTAATATTCCGATGGTTGAACAAGGCGATCTTGTTGGAGTGAAAGCAGCAGCCGAAAAAGGAACGTATGGAAGAACAGTAGATAATGAGAAGGTAAGTGCAAAAGACGGCCATGATTTTGTCCTTCGGCCGGGAAAGAATACAAGAATTAAAGGCAGCTCTATCTATGCGGTTTCCTCTGGCCAAGTCAGTGTTCAAAAAAAGACCATTCATGTGTATCCCTTGTATGAAATAAACGGCGACCTTGATATGAAAACGGGAAACATAGATTTCACCGGAAATGTGAAGGTCCGCGGCAATATACCTGCCGGCTTTGAAGTGAAGGCAAAAGGAGATATTAATGTACAAGGAACCGTAGAAGGCGCCACCCTTGAAGCGGAAGGTTCAATATTTATTGCTGCAGGAGTAACAGCTCAAAATAAAGGGTACATAAAAGCAGGGAAAGATGTTGAAACAACCTATTTAAACGAAGCAAAAGTACAAGCAGGCGGAAGCATCACTGTGAAACAAGCCATTATGCATAGTGATTGTGAAGCAGGAGGAAGCATTTATTGCAATCAAAGCAAAGGGCAGGTTATAGGTGGTAAAATATCAGCTGTTACTTCTATTGAAGTAAAAGAAGCCGGGAATGTAATGAATACGCCCACCTCTTTTTTCATCGGGCTTCCCCATAACTTGTTAAAAAAGCAGCGTGAATATGAAAGTACATTAATAGAAGCAAAAGAAGAAAGTCAAAAAATAAATCAGCTTATAAAAGCGTTGGAGAAAAAAGAAGAACACGAAGAATCTTTATCACCTAAAGAAACGGTAATGAAGCTAAGGGCTAGAAATACGCTAAAGGCCTGGAAAGAAAAAGCTAAAGATGCTGCTGAGGAATTAGAAGAAATGCAGGGGGTCCTTCAACAGGAAAATAACGGGAAAGTTGTCATTGAAGATAAGCTTCACCCCAATGTTGATTGTCATTTTGGTAAATACCGCAGAAAAATAAACACTACCTATTCGAGTATAAATATTCTCTTTGAAGCAGGAGAAATCATCTTGAGATAGTATAGACTATTTAATAAGCTTCGACCCAGAATAGGAGGCAAACTGATGAGTTGGAAAGCGGTTGAATTGCAGGTTGGGATTCCAAGAACTCAGGATGCCGGCAAAATTCAGAACAGCTTCAGCAGCGGGAGCAGGCGGCACAAGATAAAATGGCTTCAGAACAAGAGAAAGATCACGAAAAGAAACGAACCCAGGTTTCAAATAAAGAAGAAAGCAGTAAAAACCAATTTGAAAAACAAAAGCACGGACAGTCAAAAAAAGGAGCATATTTTACTTTTAGCAGAAAAAAATCAAAAGCGCAGAAGAAGAAAAAATAATAGATCATCCTTATAAAAGAAAAAAAGTTGACATAACAGGGTAGGAATTAAATATGACGATTTTTTTGTTAATCATCAGTATGGCTTTTCATTTGCTTACGTTTTTTCTGCTGATCCTATTTTTTCATCAGCAGCAAAGATTGAAAGAAGAACGGCGTGATCTCTATGGAATGCGAGAAGATATGGAGGAACTTTTAGAAAGCTATACGAAAGATATAAAAAAAGAAAACGAGGAGCTAAAGAGTCTTTTGGATAAAAGCAGCTCTTTTGGGGTTGACTCAGACCGCAATCCTTTTGCTGAGCAAACAAACCTGACCTCCCAAGCTGATCTGCAGGCAGAAGATAACGGTCAAAAGCCATCAAAAAAAGAATATATCTCTTCATCTCCTCCCAGGCCGGAAGAATACGTACCTCCCGTGCCGGAAAAGGGAAAAGAAAAGATAGAGCAATCAACTCAAGCACAAGTGTTATCGCTAGCTTCTCAAGGATACAGGAGAGATGAAATAGCAAAAAAACTGAATATGGGAAAAGGCGAAGTCGATTTACTTTTAAAATTTTATAATAAATAACGACAACAATCTTGCGTTGGGTTTTGTCGTATGGTATATTAATCCACGGTGTTATTACACACGCCTGGCTGATTTAAGCAAGCGGTGCCCAGTGAGAGGTTTTTGCTTGAATATGAAGCAGGCGGAGGAAAAAAACCTAAGGAGGAATAAAACATGGCTGTTATTTCCATGAAACAACTGCTAGAAGCAGGGGTTCACTTCGGTCATCAAACTCGCCGTTGGAACCCGAAAATGAGCCGTTATATCTTCACAGAAAGAAACGGCATTTACATCATCGACTTGCAAAAAACGGTTAAGAAAGTAGAAGAAGCATACAAGTATGTCCGCGATCTCGCTGCGGACGGCGGCAAAATTTTGTTTGTCGGAACAAAAAAGCAAGCGCAGGATTCTGTACGTGAAGAAGCTTTGCGTTCTGGAATGTATTACATTAACCAGCGCTGGCTCGGCGGAACGCTTACAAACTTTGCGACCATCCGCAAACGTATTGCGCGTTTAAAAGATATTGAGAAAATGCAGGAAGATGGAACGTTTGACGTTCTTCCTAAAAAAGAAGTAATGCTTTTGAAAAAAGAAATGGATCGTCTCGAGAAATTTCTCGGCGGTATTAAAGAAATGAATGAACTTCCGGACGCTATTTTCATCATCGACCCTCGTAAAGAGCGTATCGCGGTGGCGGAAGCTCATAAATTGAACATTCCAATCATTTCTATTGTGGACACAAACTGTGATCCTGATGAAATTGATAAAGTGATTCCTGGTAACGATGACGCTATTCGCGCTGTACGCCTGCTTACTTCTAAAATGGCAGACGCTGTTATCGAAGCTACTCAAGGAGCAGAAGAAACTGTTGCTGAGGAGCCTAAAGAAGAAACAGAAGAGAAGGAAGAAGAAACCCTTTCCTAATCTTCACAACATCCCTGCTTATGAGCAGGCAGCTATATGCTTAACCATAAAAGGGTGATAAAAGGGGCATGCCCTTTGTCACCCTTTTTCCTTGCATAAGTAAAATAGTTTTGAAAAGTTAAAACGGTACAAAGCAACCTTATAACAATTGGAGGAGGAATATTTCATGGCAATTTCGGCTAGTATGGTAAAAGAACTTCGTGAAAAAACAGGCGCAGGTATGATGGACTGCAAAAAAGCATTAACAGAAACGGATGGTAACATGGAAGAAGCAGTGAATTACCTTCGCGAAAAAGGAATCTCTAAAGCAGCTAAAAAAGCTGACCGCGTAGCAGCTGAAGGTCTTACTTATGTAACAAACGAAGGAAACAAAGCAGTAATTGTAGAAGTAAACGCAGAAACAGACTTCGTTGCTAAAAATGAAAACTTTCAAAACCTCGTACAAAAAATCGCAGGTTATTTGCTTGCAAAGGAACCAGCAGATGTTGAAACCGCTCTTTCTGGTGAGATTGAAAACGGTACGACGCTTGAAGGTTATATTAATGACCAAATTGCTAAAATTGGTGAAAAGATCTCTCTTCGCCGTTTTGAAGTTGTCCAAAAAGACGATAATGCAGCGTTTGGTGCTTACTTGCACATGGGCGGCCGTATTGGTGTTCTTACTGTATTAGACGGCACAACAGATGAAGATGTAGCAAAAGATATTGCAATGCACGTTGCAGCTATCAATCCAAGCTACGTTTCCCGCGACGAAGTACCAGCTGAAGAAACAGAAAGAGAACGTGAAGTGTTGAAACAGCAAGCTCTAAATGAAGGAAAGCCTGAAAACATTGTAGAAAAAATGGTAGAAGGCCGCTTAAATAAATTTTTTGAACAAATTTGCCTGCTTGATCAAGAATTCGTAAAAGATTCTGATCAAAAAGTTGATAAATATGTAAAAAGCAAAGGTGCTGCTGTTAAAACCTTCATTCGTTATGAAGTAGGAGAAGGAATGGAAAAACGAGAAGACAACTTCGCTGAAGAAGTTATGTCACAAGTGAAAAAATAAAAAACACATGACAGGGGCTTGAAGGCATAGCTGTCTCAAATGATATACAGCGGCGGTCTGGTGGCAGCATCAGGCTCCCACTTCTATTGAGAAGGACTGCCTTGGCCCCTTCTTTGTGCATGAAAAGGGACTGCTTTGGGTTTTGCAAAAGCAGCCCCTCTTTTTCATAGCGCCGGGAACTGATAAGCTTATCGAAAAGTCAACCGTATTCAATCTAGAAGTTGGCGATTAAACAAGCAACATAGTGTCTGGAAAGCATCACATTGGTTGAAGTGTTAACCATGAGCGTTGCGCTTAAGGAAAACGGGGGTTGAACATGGGTAAATATAACAGGGTAGTATTAAAATTAAGCGGAGAGGCATTAGCAGGACAGCAAGGATATGGTATTGACCCGGATGTTATCCAATCCATTGCCTCACAGATAAAAGAAATTGTAAAATTAGATGTAGAAGTAGCTGTAGTTGTCGGAGGAGGCAATATTTGGCGCGGTATGGCAGGAAGTTCGAAAGGGATGGACCGGGCAACAGCAGATTACATGGGGATGCTTGCAACAGTAATGAATTCTTTGGCTCTGCAAGACAGTTTAGAAGACAATGATGTGGAAACGAGAGTACAGACATCGATTGAAATGAGACAGGTTGCAGAACCTTACATACGCCGCAAAGCCATCCGGCACCTCGAAAAAAAACGCGTCGTTATTTTTGCCGCTGGTACAGGAAATCCATACTTTTCTACAGATACCACTGCAGCACTTCGTGCGGCGGAAATAGAAGCAGAAGTAATCTTAATGGCGAAAAATAAAGTGGATGGTGTGTATGATGCGGATCCATCTGTTGATGCCAACGCCAAAAAATACCAAGAATTAACGTATTTAGATTTATTAAACGGCGGATTGGGAGTGATGGACTCTACAGCTTCTACTTTATGCATGGATAACAATATTCCGCTGCTGGTTTTCTCTATTATGGAAGAAGGAAATATTAAAAAAGCGGTTCTAGGAGAAGATATTGGAACCGTAGTCAGGGGGAATGAATAATGGCGAAAGAAAAAATTCAAGAAGCAAATGAAAAAATGGGGAAATCTGTAGATGCCCTTTACAGAGAGCTGGCTACATTGAGAGCAGGTCGTGCCAATCCATCTATGCTCGACAAGGTAATGGTTAATTACTATGGTGCGGACACGCCTTTAAACCAGCTAGCTACTATTTCTGTTCCAGAAGCAAGACTTCTCATTGTTACTCCATTTGACAAATCCTCTATTGGTGACATTGAAAAAGGTATACAAAAAGCAGATCTTGGTTTATCACCAAATAATGATGGGGATGTTATTCGTATTAATATTCCGTCATTGACGGAGGAGCGTAGAAAAGAATTAAGCAAACTGGTTAAAAAGTATGCTGAAGATGCCCGTGTTGCTATACGAAATATCCGCCGCGATGCTAATGATGAATTGAAAAAACAGCAAAAAGAGGGCGAAATTACAGAAGATGAACTCCGCAGATACCAGGATGAAGTTCAAAAAGTAACGGACAAACATATTAATGCCGTTGACAAAGCAGCTGAAGATAAAGAGCAAGAAATTATGGAAGTTTAATGCAAATCACGTTACAATGAGAGCATGCTGATAAACCCTCTTCTTAGTCAGGAGGGTTTTTTTGCACCGTAAAAGAATGAGAATGCAGCATTGCTTTTGTATGCTGCACATACATAGAAACGTGAGACATTAATAAAGGCTGGTGCCCAGTTATGATTGATCGATTTTTTCATACTGAAGATGTAAATAGTGAAAACAACAATACACCGTTAGATCCGCATAATATACCAACACATATAGCTATTATTATGGATGGTAATGGACGCTGGGCAAAAAATAAAGGACTGCCTAGAATCGCCGGACACAGGGAAGGCATGAAAGTGATTAATAAGGTAGTGGAAAAAGCAGATGAACTAGGAGTTAAGTATTTAACACTGTATGCTTTTTCAACAGAAAATTGGAAGCGGCCAAAAACAGAAGTTGATTTTTTGATGAAACTTCCGGAAAGATTTTTATCAAAAGAATTACCGAAACTGCAAAAAAATAACGTTAAAGTGAGAATTATGGGTGATGAATCCCTTCTTCCTTCTCATACAGTCCAAGCTGTTAGAAAAGCAGTCGAAGAAACTAGTGATAATACAGGGCTATTATTAAATTTTGCCTTAAATTACGGAAGCAGGCATGAATTAGTACAAATGATGAAAAAGACTGGAGAAGACATTGCATCCGGCAGCATTAATCCCGAAGATATTGATGAAGAAATGGTTTCTAAACGCCTTTTAAGCAATGGACTTCCAGACCCCGACTTGTTAATACGCACAAGCGGAGAAATACGTCTTAGTAATTTTATGCTTTGGCAGCTTGCCTACAGTGAATTTTGGTTCACAGAAGTATTATGGCCTGATTTTAAGGATAAAGATTTAATAGAGGCTATTCATACCTTTCAACAGCGTAAAAGACGTTACGGCGGCGTATAAGGCGTATAAATTGGAGGATACAAGATGAAACAGCGACTAATCACAGGCATCATTGGTGCTATTGCATTATTAAGCATAGTTATTATCGGAGATACTGTCTTCACTCTAGCTATTGCCGCTGTAGCTTCTATAGCAATGTATGAGCTGCTTAAGATGAAACAAATAAAGCCTTTATCATTTATGGGAATCATTAGTTTAATAAATATGTGGATTTTACTTGTGCCTGCAGCTTGGATTGATATTCCGCTTCTTTTGCATGTATCAAAAGTGGAACTATTCTTAATGATGATTTTATTGCTTTTAGCTTTAACAGTCGTGACGAAAAATACTTTTACATTTGATGAAGCAGGGTTTGTTATCTTATCTTCTGTTTATATTGGATATGGATTTTATCATTTAATATCAGCCAGAAATTTAGAAGATATCGGACTCATCATGGTATTTTTAATATTATTTATTATTTGGGCAACGGACTCAGGAGCTTTTTTTGTTGGAAAAAAATGGGGCAGGCGCAAGTTATCTCCACATATCAGCCCTAAAAAAACGGTTGAAGGGTTTATCGGAGGAATTATTGCTGCTGCTATTGTCGGCGTGCTGTTTCATTCGTTTTTCCCTGTTTTTTCTTCGCTTTATACCCTGGCTGCTTTTATCATTGTTACATCGGTATTTGGACAGCTTGGGGATCTAGTTGAATCGGCATTGAAACGACATTATGCTGTGAAAGATTCAGGCAATGTTCTTCCAGGCCATGGAGGAGTTCTTGATCGGTTTGATAGTTTAATCTTTGTGATGCCGATCTTACACTTTTTACACTTTTTTGGCTAAGATGAAAACAAAACACGATAACCTATACATTTGAAGGAGCGTATCCATGAAAAAGATTGCATTAATTGGCTCGACCGGCTCGATTGGCACCCAGACGCTTGACGTTATCAGGCAGCTTCCAGACCACTTTTCTCTCATTTCTCTTGCAGCAGGCAGAAACGTCGATCTCGTGGTTGAACAAGTGTTAGAATTTCAACCGCGTATAGTAGCTATAGAACGTAAAGAAGATGCAGAGAAGATCAAACAGCAGGTCGGAGAAAATGTGAAGGTGTTTTATGGTAAAGAAGGTTTGATTGAAGCTGCTGTCGTGCAGGAGGCCGATTTTTTGATGAATGCTTTAGTTGGCAGTCTTGGCCTTGAACCGACGATGCAGGCAATAGAAGCGGGTTTAGATATCGGTATTGCCAATAAAGAAACTTTAGTAACTGCTGGTCATTTAGTAACGGAAAAAGCAAAAACATATAACGTAAATCTATTGCCCGTAGACAGTGAACATTCGGCGATCTTTCAGAGTTTGGAAGGGAATCGTTTGGAAGAAGTAGAAAAGCTGATTGTGACCGCTTCAGGAGGAAGTTTTAGAGACCGAACGCGTGAGCAGCTGAAAGGTGTATCTGTAGAAGATGCTCTAAATCACCCAAATTGGGATATGGGAGCAAAAATTACGATTGATTCAGCGACAATGATGAACAAAGGCTTTGAGCTCATTGAGGCACATTGGCTATTTAATATTCCTTATGATGATATTGAGGTTCTTCTTCATAAAGAGAGCATTATTCATTCGTTAGTCGAATATCGTGATAAAAGCGTTCTTGCTCAGCTTGGCACCCCGGATATGAGAGTTCCCATTCAGTATGCAATGTCTTATCCGGAAAGGCTTGAATTAAGAGATACGAACAGGTTAAACTTATGGAAAATAGGAAAACTTCATTTTGACAAGCCTGACTTTGACCGTTACCGGTGTTTAAGCTATGCTTATGAAGCAGGGCGTAAAGGCGGGACGCTGCCGACAGTTCTGAATGCTGCTAATGAAGAAGCAGTGAAACATTTTTTAGATGGGAAAATAACGTTTTTAGCAATTGAAAAACATATCGAAGAAGCATTAGAACGTCATCAAGTAATAAACAGCCCGGCCCTTGATACTATTTTAGAAGTAGATAAGGAAACAAGGGCTTATGTTAGCTCTCGAATAGGATGAAGGTGGGAAAAACGTGGATACATTAATTGCGATTATTATTATATTCGGTGTACTGGTAGCTGTTCATGAATGGGGACATTTGTACTTTGCTAAGAAAGCAGGAATTCTTTGCCGTGAATTTGCTATTGGTTTCGGACCGAAAATCTTCTCCACAAAGAAAAATGAAACTGTCTATACTATACGGCTCCTCCCTCTGGGCGGTTTTGTCCGCATGGCCGGGGAAGACCCGGAAGTGGTGCAGATAAAGCCAGGTTACGAAGTGGGGCTTGTTTTTAACCATCATAATAAAATCCGGGAAATTATAGTAAATAACAAATCAAAGCATCCAGAAGCTAAAATAGTGTCTGTGGAACGTATAGATCTCGAAGATCGCTTACAGATTGAAGCTTATACAGACGATGAAGATGGCCTGCAAACGTTTCATGTGGATGAAAAATGTGATTTGATTGTTGATGAAAAGCCTGAACAAATCGCGCCTCTAAACCGCCAATATGGCTCGAAAAAGCCATGGCAGAAAGCAGTTGCTATTTTTGCAGGACCGTTTATGAATTTTGCGCTGGCTTTTGTTATCCTTGTGGGTTTTGGATTAATTAGCGGTGTCCCTCAAGATGATGCGGTGTTAGGTGAGTTCACAGAAGACAGCCCGGCCAGAGAAGCTGGACTTGAAGAAGGCGATGAAGTCAGGTCGATAGAAGGAGAAGAAGTAAGCAGCTGGGAAGAAATGACAACTGCTATTCGAGAACACCCCAATGAAGAAATTACATTCGAAGTAGTGAGAAATGGTGACACGGTAACCGTTCCTGTTGAAACTGGCTCAAGATATGATGAAATGGCTGAACAGGAAGTTGGTATAATTGGTGTGGCAAGTGTAATGGCACACTCTCCTCTTGAAGCTGTCCAATATGGTGCGGCTCAAGTTTATCAAGTGAGCATGCTTATTTTTGATGTGTTAGGAATGATTGTGACAGGTGAATTTTCTCTAGATTATTTATCCGGCCCTGTCGGCATTTATAATTACACTGGAGAAGCAGCCTCACTCGGTATGGCAGTGCTTATTCAATGGGCGGCCATGCTAAGTGTCAATCTGGGGATTGTGAATTTACTTCCGCTGCCTGCACTAGATGGAGGAAGGCTGTTATTTATTTTTGCAGAAGCAGTGCGAGGGAAACCAATTGATCCTCAAAAAGAAGGAATGATCCATTTTATTGGGTTTGCCCTGCTCTTTTTGTTGATGCTGGTGGTCACCTGGAATGATATTAATAAATTCTTTATGTAGGTGCTATTCCATCAAATTTTTTTGTCGTAATAATTTTAGAAAGAGGGTTCTTCGTTTATGAGACAGCAATTATTTTTTAGTCCTACTATGAGAGAGGTTCCCCAGGGGGCGGATATACCAAGTCATCAGCTGATGCTTAGAGCTGGTCTTATTCGTCAGACTGCCTCAGGGATATATTCTTATCTTCCATTGGGATGTAAAGTACTGCGTAAAGTCGAACAAATTATTCGCGAGGAAATGGACAGAGCTGGCGGCCAGGAATTATTAATGCCTGCTATTCAGCCCGCAGAATTGTGGGAAGAATCAGGGCGGCTGGATGATTACGGACCAGAGCTTATGCGGCTGAAGGACAGGCATGAAAGAGATTTTGTTCTTGGGGCCACTCACGAAGAAGTTATCACCAGTCTTGTTCGCGATGAAGTAACTTCCTATAAAAAGTTGCCTATGAATTTGTATCAAATTCAAACAAAATATCGGGATGAACGCCGGCCAAGATTTGGTGTGCTTCGCTCTCGTGAATTTATAATGAAAGATGCTTATTCTTTTGATACAGATAAAGACGGACTTGATAAAAATTACAAAGCTATGTATGAAGCGTACACAAACATATTTAAACGTTGTGGTTTAGATTTTCGAGCTGTAAAAGCTGATGCAGGGGCAATTGGCGGAAAAGGCGGCACCCATGAGTTTATGGTGCTTTCTGATGTTGGTGAAGACACAATCGCTTACTCTGATGCCTCTGATTATGCCGCCAATATTGAAATTGCTGATTTGCCGGATATGTACGAAAAAGCAGAAGCACCGTTTGAAAACATACAAGAGATAGATACTCCAGAGATGAAAACAATTGAAGATTTGACGACTGGATTAAACACTAAGAGCAGCAGCTTATTAAAATCAGTTCTCTTTCTTGTAGATGAAAAGCCTGTATTGATTGTTTGCCGTGGCGACCATGAGATTAATGAAATAAAAGTAGCGAATGCTTTTGAAGCAGATAATGTGGCATTAGCGGATGAAGAAGACATCAGGCGCATTATGGGGACAGAAGCAGGTTTTATCGGACCGGTAAACGCTCCGGAAGAAGTTACGATTGCTTGTGACTATGCCGTGAAATCTGTAAAAGAAGGAATATGCGGGGCAAATCTAGTAGACAAGCATTACCAAAATGTGCATCCGGACCGCGACTTTAAAGTAGAGACATACGGGGATTTTAGATTAGTGCAGGAAGGGGATCCGTCTCCTGATGGCAAAGGGACGATTCAGTTTGCTAAGGGAATAGAAGTCGGGCACGTTTTTAAATTAGGAACAAAATACAGTGAAGCTCTCAGCGCTGTTTATTTAGATGAGAACGGCCGGTCGCAGCCCATTATTATGGGATGTTACGGCATTGGTGTAAGCAGGACCATTGCAGCGATTGTGGAACAGCACCATGATGATAATGGATTAATTTGGCCAAAGGCTGTTGCGCCGTTTGATTTGCATTTGTTAGTGTTGAATCCAAAACAGGAAGAACAGTACGAGCTCGGTGAAGCATTATATGAAAAGCTGAAAAATGAAGGATATGATGTGCTTTACGATGATAGAAAAGAACGGGCGGGCGTGAAGTTTAAGGATTCTGATTTGTTTGGACTTCCAGTACGAATAGCTTGCGGTAAAAAAGCCGGTGAAGGAATTGTCGAGGTAAAAACGAGAAGAGATGGCAGCATGAAAGAAGTTCACGTAGATGACCTGCCTTCCTATTTAGCTTCCTTAGAAAAAGAATTATTTTGATAAATGCAAGAAGGCTGTTTTCAAGGCTCCGTTTCAGAGCCTTTTCAAAACAGCCTTTTTGTTACTAAATTAATGTTTAAATAAGATCCCGTACTAAAATGTACTCTTATTAAAGCCTGGTGTATCAGGCATATATGTTTTTTAATATGGGGGAGGATGACTTTATTATGAGCACCGAGGAAAACCAAATTAGAAGAGATAGATTTCAATTGCTCCTTCAACAAATCATGATGCCAGAAGATGTAATCGACAACCATTTTAAAGAGGGGAAAGTTGATAAATTAACAATATGGAAAGATGAAAAGAAATGGCATTTTCGCTTCACGTTGTTAACCCCTCTTCCATATGAAGTTTTTGTACAGTTGGAAGAAAGAATTTCCAGAGCGTTTCAGCAAATTGCTTCTGTGCAATTTTCTATTATGTATGAAAATGAAGCACTATCCCCTGCAGCAATCCCTTCTTATTGGCCATCTATTATTAGCAGGCTGGAGGGTATTGCCCCTTACGTAAGGCAGCGATTAAACGGAACAGCTCCCTCTGTTACAGGGAACAAGTTAACGATTGCTTGCAAAAATGAAGCAGAAGGCGCCGCACTGGAGCGCAGACTCCATGAACCTTTAAATAGAATTCTGGCTGACTTAGGGTTTCCTCCTTGTCAAATGGAAACGGAAGTGAAAACGTCTGCAGAAGAAATTGCCCAATTTGAGGAAAAAAAGAAGCAGGAAGACCGCTCCAAAGTAGTAGAAGCGATGATGGAAAAGAAAAAGCAGGAGCAGCAGGCTCAGGAAGAAAATAAAGTTAAAACCCTGCAAATTGGTTATCCAATAAAGGATGAACCGGTGCCGCTCGAAACGATTCAAGAAGAAGAAAGACGAATAACTGTTCAAGGCTACGTTTTTGAAGCTGAAACAAAAGAATTACGCAGCGGCAGAACGCTGCTGACATTTAAAATTACCGATTATACCGATTCTATATTGGTGAAAATGTTTTCTAGAGATAAAGAAGATGTGCCGCAGTTTGAAGCTTTGAAAAAAGGAATGTGGCTGAAAGTGCGCGGCGGAGTTCAAAACGATACATTCGTTCGCGACCTTGTAATGATTGCTAATGACGTCATTCAACTTCAACCGGAGGTTCGTACGGATGAAGCAGAAGAAAAAAGGGTGGAACTGCACGCCCATACTGTGATGAGCCAAATGGATGCCACTGTTACGGCTTCTCAGTACGTAGAAAAGGCAGCCGAATGGGGGCATGATGCTGTAGCTATTACAGATCATGGGGTAGTGCAAGCTTTTCCGGAAGCTTATAGTGCGGCGCAAAAGCATGGAATGAAAGTGCTGTACGGAATGGAAGCCAATCTCGTAGATGATGGTGTACCAATTGCTTATAATGAAGCAGATAGAAACCTGTATGATGACACTTATGTTGTATTTGACGTAGAAACAACCGGCCTTTCTGTCGTTTACGATACCATCATTGAGTTAGCGGCAGTAAAAGTAAAAGACGGAGAAATTGTAGATCGATTTGAATCTTTTGCCAATCCACATGAAAAGTTGTCAGATACAATAATAGATCTGACAGGTATAACCGATGATATGCTCGAAAGTGCTCCTGAAGTGGATGCGGTTTTAAAAGATTTCAAGGAGTTTACAGGGGATGCTGTACTTGTTGCTCACAATGCCAGCTTTGATATGGGTTTTTTAAATGAAGGATATAAGAAAGCAGGCCTGGATACAGCGGAAAATCCAGTAATCGATACGTTAGAACTCGGTCGTTTTCTATATCCGCAATTAAAAAATCATCGTCTAAATACGCTTTGTAAAAAGTTTGACATCGAACTTGTCAGTCACCACCGGGCCATTTACGATGCAGAGGCGACAGGCTATTTGTTGTGGAAAATGGTAAAAGACGCGATCGAAAAAGGAATTAACCACCATTTTGAGTTAAATAAAAATATGGGACAGGGTGATTTTCACCGACTCCGGCCGTCTCATTGCACTTTAATTGCTGAAAACCAAGAAGGGTTAAAAAATTTATATCAATTGGTCTCTATGTCTCATATTGATTATTTTTTCAGAACGCCTCGTATTCCGCGTTCCAAACTGCAAAAACACCGCAAAGGTATTTTAGTAGGCTCAGGCTGTGACAAAGGAGAAGTCTTTGAGACAATGATGCAAAAATCAGGAGAAGAGGCAAAGAAAGCGGCTGAGTTTTATGACTATCTAGAAGTTCAGCCTCCTGATAATTACGCCCACCTCGTCGAAAAAGAATTACTTCGAAACGAGGATGCCGTATATGACGTTATTAAAAAAATCACGGCACTTGGTGAGGAATTGGGAAAACCAGTCATTGCCACTGGAAATGCCCATTATATAGAGCCTGAAGATCATATCTACCGTAAAATTTTAATTGCATCACAGGGCGGAGCAAATCCATTAAATAAACAAACGCTGCCGCAAGTTCATTTTAAAACAACAAATGAGATGTTAGAGAGTTTTTCATTTCTTGAAGCAGAAACTGCTCGAAAAATAGTTATTGAAAATTCCAGAGAGCTTGCTGACCGCGTTGAAGAAATACACCCTATACCAGAAGATTTGTATACTCCAAATATTGAAGGATCCGACCAGGAAATCCGCGACATGAGTTACGGAATGGCTAAAAGTATTTACGGAGATCCCTTGCCGGACATTGTAGAAAAAAGGCTCGAAAAAGAGTTGGAAAGTATTATAGGGCATGGATTTGCTGTCATTTACTTAATCTCTCAGAAACTCGTAAAAAAATCCTTAGATGACGGCTATCTGGTAGGTTCACGAGGATCAGTAGGGTCATCGTTTGTAGCAACGATGACAGAAATTACGGAAGTAAATCCGCTGCCGCCTCATTACGTCTGCCCATCGTGCCAGCATTCATATTTCTTTAATGACGGTTCTGTAGGTTCTGGGTTTGACCTGCCGGATAAGGATTGCGAAAAATGCGGAACACCTTATGTGAAAGACGGACAAGATATTCCGTTTGAAACGTTTCTTGGATTTAAAGGGGACAAAGTACCGGATATTGACTTGAACTTTTCTGGAGAATATCAGCCAATTGCACATAACTATACGAAAGAACTTTTTGGAGAAGACAGCGTATATCGTGCGGGTACTATAGGTACAGTGGCTGATAAAACAGCGTATGGTTTCGTGAAAGGATATCAAAGCGATTTGGACATTCATTACCGCGGTGCAGAAATAGATAGGCTTGTCTCTGGGTGCACCGGTGTGAAGCGGACTACAGGACAGCATCCCGGCGGAATCATTGTTGTACCAGACGAATATGACATTCATGATTTCTGTCCAATTCAGTACCCTGCTGATGATAAAGGATCAGAATGGAGAACCACGCATTTTGACTTTCATTCCATTCATGACAATTTATTAAAGCTGGACATACTAGGACACGACGACCCCACTGTTATTCGTATGCTTCAAGACCTGAGCGGGATCGACCCAAAAACAATACCAACCGATGACGAAGAGGTTATGAAAATATTCAGCGGACCGGAAGTTCTTGGCGTCACTCCAGAACAGATCCTATGTAAAACAGGAACTTACGGCATACCAGAATTCGGCACCAGGTTTGTTCGGCAAATGCTGGAAGAGACAAATCCAAGTACGTTTTCTGAACTTGTTCAAATTTCCGGTTTGTCACACGGGGCCGATGTTTGGCTTGGCAATGCCCAGGAACTTATCCAAAGCGGGACGTGTGAATTAAAAGATGTGATCGGCTGCCGTGACGATATTATGGTATACCTCATTTATAAAGGAGTAGAGCACTCTCTGGCTTTTAAAATCATGGAATTTGTTCGAAAAGGCAGAGGGCTGCAGGAAGAATGGGTAGAAGAAATGAAAAAACACGGCGTTCCGGATTGGTACATTGAATCGTGTTTAAAGATCAAATATATGTTCCCGAAAGCTCACGCTGCAGCTTATGTGTTGATGGCCGTTCGTATAGCTTATTTCAAAGTACATTATCCTATATTGTTTTATGCTGCATATTTCACCGTTAGAGCTGATGACTTTGATTTGGGAACGATGGTGAAAGGAGCGGCTTCTATCCGGTCGAGAATTGAAGAGATTCAAGCGAAAGGTCTGGATGCCTCACCGAAAGAAAAAAGTTTGGTGACGGTATTAGAGCTAGCTCTTGAAATGTGTGAAAGAGGCTTTACATTTCAAAAAGTAGATTTATACTGTTCCAAAGCAACAGAATTTGTCGTTGATGGAGACAGTTTAATCCCGCCGTTTAACGCTCTCGACGGGGTAGGGACTAATGCAGCCATTAATATTGAAAAAGCACGAGAAGACGGCGAATTTTTATCTAAAGAAGATTTGCAGCAGCGGAGCAAAGCAACGAAAACAGTCATTGAGCATTTAGATTTACATGGTTGTCTCGAAGGATTGCCGGATTCTAATCAGCTCTCTCTTTTCTAAGAGCTGTTGTGTTTTGACGAAAGCAAGTTTGTTGCATTCTATGGCAGAGTGTGGTAGTCTTTTTTGTGGATACTCAAATAAGCACGGCCGGCAAAGAGTGGGTTATTACCCACTCTTTCGTTTGCACTTATAGGACTGTTTTTACCCTTATCGATTATACACATGGAAAATTTTAATTTGATCTATACTAAGAAAAGAAGTAATGGTTGTAAGAAGATAAACATAGCGCAGGGGAACAGCTCAGCGTCCAATTAAGGGCGCTTCAGCTTTTCTAATAAGGTAAGAAAATATATAATTTTGTGCTTTGTGTCTAGCTTCAACGCCCAGCCTCTCGGGGTTAAATAACCTCCAGTCATTAAAGGCAAAAAACGACTTTATTGCCTGGAGAACATTTACCTGTCGAGGCTGATCAGGGCGCTTCCGCTTTTCTAATAAGGAGGTAAGTGATGAGCGAGAGAATAAAAGATACAACATCCAGGCTGGCACAGCCTATCTTAGAAGAAATGAATTTAGAACTAGTTGATGTGGAATACAAAAAAGAAGGGAAAAACTGGTTTCTGCGCGTATTTATAGATGGAGAAAACGGCGTAGATATTGAAGACTGCGGCAAAGTAAGCGAACAGCTCAGTGAAAAGCTTGATGAAGAAGACCCTATTCAAGGCATGTATTATCTAGAAGTGTCTTCTCCAGGCGCTGAACGCCCGTTGAAACATGAAAAAGACATTGTCCGTTCTATTGGTAAGCATGTATATGTAACTACCTATGAAGCCATTGACGGAGAAAAAGCATTTGAAGGATTACTAAAAGACTTTGATGGTGAAACATTGACTATCGAAGGAAAAGTGAAGCAAAAAACGATAACGTATGCTGTACCTTACAACAAGGTGGCAAAAGCAAGACTTGCTATCCAATTTTAAGAGGATGCCGAAACTGAAGAGAAAACGGCCAACCGGCAATAAAGGGGGAACCAAAGTCCATGAATAGTGATTTTATGGATGCACTAACGACATTAGAAACCGATAAAGGTATTGAAAAAGAGGTTATTATAGAAGCCATTGAAGCAGCATTGATTTCAGCTTACAAACGAAACTTTAATCAAGCTCAAAATGTGCGTGTGGATATTAACCGGGAAAACGGCAGTATCCGGGTATTTGCCCGAAAAGAAATAGTTGAAGAAGTGTTTGACCCCCGGCTTGAAATTTCGCTCGATGCAGCAAAAGAAATTAACCCCAGCTATGAACTGGATGACGTGGTAGAGCTTGAAGTAACGCCGAAAAACTTCGGAAGAATTGCAGCTCAAACCGCTAAACAGGTTGTTACCCAGCGGGTGCGTGAAGCAGAAAGAAGCATCATTTATTCTGACTTTATTGACCGGGAAGAAGATATCATGACAGGCATTGTACAGCGCCAGGATAATCGTTTCATTTACGTTGATCTTGGGAAAGTAGAAGCGCTGCTTCCACAGGGAGAGCAAATGCCAAATGAAACCTATAAACACAATGACCGAATTAAAGCATATATAACAAAAGTAGAAAAGACCACAAAAGGTCCTCAAATTCTTATTTCCCGCAGTCATCCTGGATTATTAAAGCGATTATTCGAGCTCGAAGTTCCAGAAATATATGATGGAACGGTAGAAATCTTATCGGTCGCAAGAGAAGCAGGTGATCGATCTAAAATTTCTGTTTACGCTGAAGATCCAGACGTAGATCCGGTAGGAGCTTGTGTTGGCCCAAAAGGACAGCGCGTCCAGGCTATTGTCGATGAGCTGAAAGGTGAAAAGATCGATATTGTGCATTGGTCTGAAGATACGTTTGAATATGTATCTAATGCGTTAAGCCCATCTAAAGTACTCGATGTCCAAGTGGATGAAGAAGAAAAAAGCACACTCGTAATTGTTCCTGATTATCAACTTTCACTGGCGATTGGTAAACGAGGGCAAAACGCTAGACTTGCAGCAAAATTAACAGGCTGGAAGATTGATATTAAAAGCGAATCAGAAGCGGAAGAACTCGGAATGTATGACCCTAATTCTCCGGCTTCTGCACATTCTGCTTCAAACAACGAAGAAGAATCGGACGAACTGCTTGAAAGTGATGAAGCTCTTTCATTTGAAGATACAAGCAGTGACGAAGATAATTTGGAAGAAGATTGATGGGTGGAAAAGGAGCGAAGAACCTTGAAAAAGAAAAAGGCTATACGAAAATGCATTGTTACCGGTGAAGCGAAAGAGAAAAAAGAACTCATTCGTATCGTAAGAGACCCGGACGGAAATGTCTTTGTCGACCATACTGGCAAGAAAAACGGCCGTGGCGCTTATTTGACTAATGATGAACAATGCTTTCTTGAGGCCAAAAAGAAAGACGCTCTCTCCCGTCATTTAAACATTCAAGTTTCTCCGGAGGATTACGAACGCCTGCTCGAAGAAAGAAAGAAAGGAACGAAGAAATGAACCGTTCTTTTTACTCATTCCTCGGGCTGGCTGCTAAAGCCGGTAAAATAAAGACTGGAGAAGAAACAGTACTGAAAGAGATTAGAAGTCAGTCTGTACATCTTGTCATTATGGCCGGAGATGCTTCACCAAATACACAAAAAAAATTCAAAGATAAGTCCAGCTATTATCAAGTGCCGCTCTTCATTGCAGGTAACCGGGATGTGCTCGGTCATGCTATTGGGAAAAATAGCCGTGTAATTATTGGCGTTACAGATAAAGGATTTGCCAAAAAGCTGATCTCAATGCTGGATCATTAGAAGGTGGAGGTTATGCTTATGAAAAAAATGAGAGTTTATGAATATGCGAAATCGGTAAATAAATCAAGCAAGGAAATAGTAGAACAATTAAAAAACATGAATGTAAATGTTTCTAATCATATGTCCGTTATTGATGAAAGCACCATTGCAAAGCTAGAAGGCGGTCCAAAAAATAATACGGCACAAGCTGCTAGCTCAAACAGCGAACGAGAGGATTCTAAGAAAAAAAATATGAAAGACAACAATAAAAGCAAACCAAAGAACCCGCAGAATAATCCAAACAAAAACAACGCAAAAAAAGGTAAAAAGCAAAAAGGGAAAAAAGATAATCGCAAGCAGCACCCTAAAGAATCCAAGCAGGCTGCAGCTGTACCTGAAAAGATTACGTACAGCGGTTCTCTAACCGTTGGGGAACTCGCTGAGAAGTTAAATAAAGATTCTTCAGAGCTTATAAAAAAATTAATGTTTCTCGGCGTGATGGCTACCAAAAATGAGGATTTAGAAAAAGAAACCATTGAGCTTATTGCAGAAGATTATGGGGTAGAAGTAGAAGAAGAAATAGAAATTGATGAACTTGATATTGAGAATCAAGTGGAAGACGATGATCCGGCAAAATTGGAAGAACGCCCACCAGTCGTTACGATCATGGGACATGTCGATCACGGGAAAACGACACTTCTTGACTCCATCCGTCACACAAAAGTCACCGCAGGAGAAGCAGGCGGGATCACACAGCACATCGGTGCGTATCAAGTAAGAGAAAACGGAAAAAAAATAACGTTTTTAGATACCCCTGGGCACGCAGCTTTTACTACTATGCGGGCTAGAGGTGCGCAAGTAACGGACATTACCATTCTAGTTGTAGCGGCAGATGACGGGGTTATGCCGCAGACGAAAGAAGCAATTAACCATGCTAAAGCAGCAGAAGTGCCGATCATTGTCGCTGTAAATAAAATGGATAAAGAAGGAGCCAATCCGGACCGTGTCATGCAGGAGTTAACCGAATTTGAACTAGTCCCTGAAGCATGGGGCGGTGACACCATTTTCGTAAATGTGTCCGCATTAAAAGGGGACGGTATTGACGAACTGCTTGAAATGATTCTACTTGTGGCTGAAGTAGAAGAACTTAAAGCAAATCCTGATAAGCGTGCCCGCGGAACTGTTGTAGAAGCAGAACTTGATAAAGGACGAGGTCCTGTTGCAACCCTCTTGGTGCAAGAAGGGACAATGAACGTAGGAGATCCAATCGTTGTTGGTAACACGTATGGTAAAATACGTGCGATGGTTAACGACCTTGGGAAACGAGAAAAAACAGCCGGCCCTTCCACTCCGGTAGAGATAACAGGCTTGAACGGAGTTCCTAATGCCGGGGATCAATTTATTATTTTTGAGGATGAGAAGAAAGCCCGTCAATTCGGGGAAGCAAGAGCCAGCCGTGCACGGGAAGAAGAAAGAAGCCAGACATCAAAAGTAAGTATTGATGATTTGTTTGAACAAATACAGGAAGGCGATGTAAAAGAGATCAACGTAATTGTAAAGGCAGACGTACAAGGTTCTGTCGAAGCCGTGAAAGGGTCTCTTGAAAAAATTAACGTGGAAGGTGCCAAAATAAATATCATTCACGCAGGAGCTGGAGCCATTGCCGAATCCGATGTCATTCTAGCTTCCGCATCCAATGCACTTATTATCGGCTTTAACGTAAGACCAGATGCCAATGCAAAACGAACAGCAGAAGCTGAAAAGGTAGATATTCGTCTCCACCGTGTCATTTATGATGCAATTGAAGAAATTGAATCTGCGATGAAAGGTATGCTTGACCCTGAATATCAAGAAAAAGTTATTGGTCAGGTAGAGGTTCGTCAGCTGTTTAAAGTTTCCCGCATTGGAACCATTGCTGGAAGTTATGTTCTTGAAGGAAAAGTGACAAGAGATTCCAGCGTGCGTTTAATTCGTGATGGTGTTGTCATATACGAAGGAAACATCAACGCATTGAAACGTTACAAAGATGACGTAAAAGAAGTAGCTGCCGGGTATGAGTGCGGTATTACACTTGAAAACTTTAACGATGTAAAAGAAGGCGATATTATTGAAGCTTACATCATGGAGGAAATTAAGCCCGCATGATAGGTGTCGTGCATTGTGAATGCCTTATTTACCAAGCCCAGTCATTAAAAGAAAAACGAGCGGTACTAAAAAGTATAACTGCGAGATTGAAGCAAAGGCTAAACGTATCGGTCGCAGAAATGGATTATCATAACCTCTGGCAGCGCACAGCAATTTCTATTGTTACTATTAATCAAGAAAGACAAATAGTGGAAAAAGAACTGCAGACAGCCCTGGAAATAATAGATCGAATGCCAGAGATGGAACGGACCGTAACAGAATACGAATGGCTTTAATAAAGGAGGCAGCGGATATGAGTAATGTCAGAGCTGACCGAGTAGGTGAACAAATAAAAAAAGAGCTTGCCGATATTTTAGCCCGTGAGGTAAAAGATCCGCGCGTTCAATTTGTAACGGTTACCGGTGTAGATGTAACAGGTGATTTGCAGCAGGCAAAAGTTTTTGTAACTGTTTTAGGTGAAGAAAAAGATAAAGAAGAAACGTTAAAAGCGTTGCAAAAAGCAAGAGGTTTTATAAGAAGTGAAATTGGAAACAGAGTTCATTTGCGTAAAACCCCTGAACTTTCTTTTCATTTTGATGAATCTATTGATTACGGCAATCGCATTGAAAGATTACTAAAAGAGATAAATGAAGAGGAAAGCTAAGAAAAGCTTTAACAATAAACGGCAAAGCTGTCTCTAAAGTAAAAATGGATGCAAAAGGGTACATCACCTGTACGAGCCTGCCTTCTGCAGACCCGGGGCATCCTTCTTTATGGACAGCTTTTTTACACTGTTAAGAAAGCACAACATGGTATCGGTGTAGAGCTTAGTTAAAACGATGGCCGCCGCCATAAAAGGTTCGCGATAAGCCGGATTTTCTAACAAAGAAAATGATTGAGATGGTGTAAGTAGGTGACATACATATGACGGATGGAATTGTTCCTTTATACAAACCTAAAGGCATGACATCTCACGACTGTGTAATGAGATGCAGGCGTATATATGAAACAAAAAAAGTAGGACACACGGGAACACTAGACCCTGATGTGGAAGGAGCGCTTCCTATTTGTATCGGGAAGGCTACCAAGGTAGCAGAGTACATTACTTTTCTTCCAAAACAGTATGAAGCAGAGGTAACGTTAGGAATGTCGACCACTACAGAGGATGCCAGCGGGGAAGTAGTGGAAAACAAACCAGTGCAAACGGTACTGACGAAAGAAAGCATTGAAACGGTTTTTCGGCAATTTCTTGGCAAACAAAGGCAAACCCCTCCCATGTATTCAGCTGTGAAAGTTAATGGGAAAAAATTATATGAATATGCCCGCGAAGGTTTGACCATAGACAGGCCGTCCAAAATGATTGATATATATGATTTGTCTTTGAGGGAAGAAACATTAAATCACTCAGATGAAAAAGCATCTTTTCGGTTTCGCGTGACATGCAGTAAAGGCACTTATATTCGAACACTTGCAGTAGATATTGGCAAAGCACTTGGATATCCTGCACATATGTCCTTTTTGAAAAGAATAAAATCCGGTCCATTTGCTGCTAAAGAATGTTATACTTTGGAAGAAATACAACAAAAAAAAGATGCAGGCATGCTAGAGAAAACAATTCACCCCATTCACAAAGCTTTACAGCATTTAGAACATATTGAAGTTGATGAAAAGACGGCTGATAAGGTTCTTAACGGCAGTGTAATGCCCGCATGGAAACAAACCGAGGATTCTATATTTCTGTTTTTATATAAGGGTGAAGCTCTGGCCATTTATCAACACCACCCGCGTAAACCAGGATTGATAAAACCAAAAACGATGCTTAAGTCGAAGTAAATGACCCTACTATCAGCTGAGAACTAGTATGGGGTGCTCTTTTTGTAGTAATTATAGTAAAACGGCAGGTGAAAGACCGGTGGAAACCATATATTTATATCATCAGGAAGATTATCCGGCTTCTTCCTATCCCGAAATCGTTCTTGCGCTTGGATATTTTGACGGCGTTCACCGAGGGCACCAGGAAGTAATACGGACAGCCCGGGATATTGCGGATATAAAGGGGAAGGCACTTGGTATAATGACTTTTCATCCTCATCCCAAAGTGGTTCTATCTTCTAAAGTAACTGAAGAAAGCATGCGTTATATAACCCCTTTACCTGAGAAAGAAGAGCAATTAGCAAAAGAACAGGCAGATTATTTATTTATCGTTCATTTTGATAAGGCATTTGCTGCTCTTGAGCCGCAGCAATTTATAGACCAGTATGTTATCGACCTCCATGCGGTGCATGTAGTAGCTGGTTTTGATTTTTCATACGGCAGGATGGGAAAAGGAACGATGGAAACACTGCCTTTTCACTCAAGAAAAAAATTTGACCAAACTACTGTCGGAAAAGTCACAGACCAGGACCAAAAAATCAGTTCTACGCTCATCAAAGAAAACATTTTACATGGAGAAATCAGCTCTGCCAATCGGCTTTTAGGCCGTCCATACAGCTTAACAGGCGTAGTTGTAAAAGGGGAACAAAGAGGAAGAACAATTGGTTTTCCCACTGCGAACGTTCAAATTAACGAACCGTATATTGTCCCAGGGGTCGGTGTGTACGCTGTTCAGCTGAAAGTAAAGGGGAAATGGTATGACGGGGTATGCAACGTTGGATACAAACCAACTTTTCATGATGAAAAGAGCCCTGTTCCTGAAATAGAAGTACATTTATTTGATTTTAAGGACAATATTTACGGGGAAGCCGTGGAAGTTTGGTGGATTGCTTACATTCGCGGAGAAATTAAATTTTCGTCAGCTGAAGAGTTGGTCGATCAAATTGGACGAGACAAAGAAAAGGCAATACAAATTCTACAGTCCATACCAGCTCCTTAAAAGTGCTATTGTAAGAAATGGTAATCTACTCTTGCATTTTTCAATGAAAAAAGGTATTCTAGTCATTGTACCACATAGAAGCCGTTGCTTGGCCTGTGCGATTCTCCGCCGACTGGCTAGGGAATTGGCGATTAAAAAACAAGGAGGTGTCAGGATGGCTTTAACACAAGAAAGAAAAAAGGAACTTGTTGAAGAGTTCAAAACTCACGACAATGATACTGGTTCTCCAGAAGTTCAAGTAGCTATCCTTACTGAGCAGATCAACAGTCTTAACGAGCATTTACGTGATCATAAAAAAGATCACCATTCACGCCGTGGTCTTTTGAAAATGGTTGGTAAGCGTCGTAACTTGCTAACGTTCTTGCGTAAGAAGGATGTCACTCGTTATCGTGATTTAATTAAGAAACTCGGCTTGCGCCGATAAGAAAAAAAGCGGGAGAAATCCCGCTTTTTGTTATTGTTTAGGAAATTATGTTTTTACAATTTGTGGATAACTATCTCCATATTGTTTGATCCGCGTCTTGCTAAAGTGCCCAGCCTCTCGGAGGCCCAAGACGGTTTAAGGAACTTTTGCTAGAATCGCGAACATCGTGTTCGCAACGCAAAAGTCAGCACATCCTGTGCAAGCCAGTTCGACGTTGTCACAGGACGTAACGTTTTTGGCGACGAAAGTGCAACGCAGAAGTCACCACATCCTGTGGAAGTAAGAGCGCCTTTAGTGACTGGAGAACATTTACCTGTCGAGGCTGAACAGGGCGCTTGCGCTTTTGTTCTACCCAATAACTTTTTAATAAAAGGAATATAAAGGATATTTTGGTCGTAACACAACTTATTATTAGGAAGACCTTTCTTTTTCCTATATTACAATTGTAAAATAGATAATGGACGGCTACACTAGAAAGTATAATGTGTAATTATGTTTAAAAACAGGAGGAAGATCCTTTGGAAATGGAACAAGAATTAAAAACGTTTACGCTTGATTGGGCAGGAAGAGAGCTGAAAATTGAAACAGGGCAGCTGGCCAAGCAGGCAAATGGAGCAGTAATGGTAAGATATGGGGATACAGCAGTGCTTTCCACTGCTACGGCTTCAAAGGAAGCGAAAGATCTGCCATTCTTCCCGCTTACTGTTAATTATGAGGAACGATTATATGCAGCAGGGAAAATTCCAGGAGGGTTTATTAAAAGAGAAGGACGACCAAGTGAAACAGCAGTATTGACAAGCCGTTTGATTGACCGGCCGATTCGCCCTCTTTTCCCTGATGGTTTCAGAAACGAAGTACAGGTAGTAAGTATTGTAATGAGTGTTGACCAGGACTGTTCTTCAGAAATGGCGGCAATGCTAGGTTCTTCTCTCGCGTTGTCACTATCTGATATTCCATTTTCCGGTCCCGTTGCAGGGGTGAATGTAGGCAGGGTAGATGGTGAATTTATCATTAATCCTACATCCGAGCAAATGGAAAAAAGTGATATTGAACTCACGGTTGCTGGTACAAAAGATGCAATTAATATGGTGGAAGCTGGTGCGAATGAAGTACCGGAAGAAACGATGCTTCAAGCAGTCATGTTTGGACATGAAGAAATTAAACGTCTCGTTGCTTTCCAGGAGCAGGTGATGAAAGAAGCCGGTGTGAAGGAGAAAATGGATGTAGAGCTTAAAACGCTTGATGAAGAACTTACGGGCAAAGTTCGGGAAATGGCGGAGTCCCGCTTGAAAGAAGCAGTTCAAGTCCAAGAAAAGAAAGCAAGAGAAGAAGCAATCGGCGAAGTGAAAGAATCTATTGCTGAACAATTTGAAGAAGAAGAACAAGAAGAGGTTAAAGAAATATTACAAGGACTGGTGAAAGAAGAGTTTCGCCGCTTAATAACGAAAGAGAAAGTTCGTCCGGACGGAAGAGGACCTGATGAAATAAGAAACCTTTCCTCTCAAGTGAAGATGCTGCCAAGAACGCACGGTTCCGGTCTCTTTACACGCGGACAAACCCAGGCCCTCAGCGTATGTACCCTTGGCGCACTGGGAGATGTTCAAATACTCGATGGACTCGGCATGGAAGAGTCGAAACGATTTATGCACCATTATAATTTTCCTTCTTTCAGTGTCGGGGAAACGGGTCCAATGAGAGGACCAGGACGCCGCGAAATCGGGCACGGCGCACTTGGTGAAAGAGCTTTAGAACCTGTCATTCCACCAGAAAAAGATTTTCCTTATACCATCCGTCTTGTTTCTGAAGTGTTAGAATCAAATGGTTCTACCTCACAAGCAAGTATTTGTGCAAGCATATTGGCTATGATGGATGCGGGTGTTCCTATAAAAGCACCAGTTGCCGGCATTGCCATGGGATTGGTAAAAGAAGATGAAGATCTCACTGTGTTAACGGATATTCAAGGAATGGAAGATGCCCTTGGAGACATGGACTTTAAAGTTGCAGGAACAGAGCATGGAGTAACTGCCCTTCAAATGGACATCAAAATTTCTGGAATTGACCGTAACATACTTGAGTTCGCTCTGGAAAAAGCTCGTGCAGCCCGCCTGAAAGTACTTGAAAACATGCTGACCGCGATTAGCGAATCGAGAAATGAACTATCGGTTTACGCTCCGAAAATCCTGACGATGAGCATTGACCCGGATAAAATTCGTGATGTGATCGGTCCGAGCGGAAAGACGATTAATCAAATTATTGAAGACACTGGCGTAAAGATAGATATTGAACAAGATGGAACCATTTATATTTCATCTACAGAAGCTGAAGCAAACAACAAAGCCAAGCAGGTAATTGAAGATCTCGTCCGAGAAGTAAAAGTGGGAGAGACGTATCTTGGCAAAGTAAAACGAATCGAAAAATTTGGTGCGTTCGTGGAACTTTTCAAAGGCAAAGACGGTCTCGTCCATATCTCCCAGCTTGCTGAAGAACGTGTAAATAAAGTAGAAGATGTGGTTAAAATCGGAGATGAAATAATGGTTAAAGTAACAGAAATTGATAACCAGGGAAGAGTAAATCTTTCTAGAAAAGCTTTGTTAAAAGAACAAAATCAAAAGTAAAAAACGAAATCAGGATGCACTTGAGAGAAAAGACGCTTGGCCTAGGCCAAGTGCTTTTTACTGGGAGTGCCATATTTTTTTAGACCTATAAAATTAAATGGTTATCCCATAACAGTTCTATCCCTTGAAGGCATTTGCATAGAATGTGGACAGGGGGGAGAACTAATGAAAAAACAAATCACTGCATTCAGTCTTTTCGTTCTTATCATCCTATTTTTTGTGCAAGGGGAGGTCCCTCTTGAAATTATTCCATACATACATGATGATCAACAGGCAGTCGCGCCTGTTTCCAGTGAGACGTCTTCGCTTTATGAGCAGTTAGAAGAAGCTGCAAAAACATATAATGAACCTCCGGTTGATGCGGTGGTGGATAAGGTATGGAAAGGCATACCTGGTTATAATGGAAGAATGATTGATATTAAAGCGTCTTATGAGAAAATGAAAAAAGAGGGCTCATATGACGAAAGGAAGTTAGTTTTTGAGGATATATCTCCAGAGGTACACCTTGAAGATCTTCCGCCTACTCCCATTTACAGAGGAAATCCTCAAAAACCAATGGCTGCTTTTTTAATAAATGTATCTTGGGGCGAAGAGCATATTCCAGCCATCTTAAAAACACTGCGGGAAGAAAAAGTTAAAGCTACCTTTTTCCTCGAAGGAAAATGGGTGCAAAAACAGCCTAAATTAGCTAAAATGATCAAGGAGGAAGGGCATGAAATAGGCAGCCATGCTTATTCCCACCCAGATTTAAATGCTTCCTCCCGGGCTGATATAAAAAAAGAGCTTCAGCAGACAAATGAAGCATTGGAAGCAGTATTATCTGTAAAACCGAAACTATTTGCTCCGCCATCGGGAAGCTTTAACCAAGATGTGGTGGATATCGCCGCAGATATGGATATGTACACGATATTATGGACGGTTGACACGATTGACTGGAAAAACCCCGAACCGTTCGATATGGCCGTAAAAACAGCATCTAAAGTAGATAATGGATCCATGATATTAATGCACCCGACTCCTTCTACAGCTGAGGGAATAAAAGAAATGATACGTATCATTAAAGAAAAAAATATTGAATTAGACACGGTAAGCAATCTCTTTGATGAGACACGCATACGCTGACTAATTAACAGCATACCATTTGGAGGAGGCTTTATTTTTGTTACAAACAACGACATTAGACAATGGACTCCGAATTGTAACCGAACATATTTCATCTGTTCGCTCTATAACTATGGGCATTTGGGTTGGAACAGGCTCAAGATATGAAACACAAACAGAAAATGGAATTTCTCACTTTTTGGAACATATGTTTTTTAAAGGAACAGCTTCTAGGACCGCTGCAGATATTGCGGAAAGTTTTGATAAAATCGGCGGTCAGGTAAACGCGTTCACATCCAAAGAGTATACTTGCTTTTACGCAAAGGTATTAGACGAACATGCTGCAAAGGCTTTGGATATTTTAGCAGATATGTTTTTTCACTCCACATTTGACGCAGAGGAATTAGAAAAAGAGAGAAATGTTATTTTTGAAGAAATTAGGATGGTTGATGATACACCCGATGACATCGTTCATGATATTTTAAGTGAAGCAAGTTATGGAAATCATTCTCTTGGAAAACCTATTCTTGGAACGGAAGAAACAGTATCTGCTTTCAATAAAGCAAGCTTAGAGGCTTACATGGATCGTTTTTATACGGCTGACAATGTTGTCATCTCTCTTGCAGGTAATATTAATAAAAACGTAATAAAACAGCTGAATGAACTATTCGGGTCGCTTCCTTCAAGTAAGGACAAGAAACAAGTGACCCAGCCAGTTTTTTTAACCGGCAAAAAAACGAAAAAGAAAGATACGGAACAGGCTCATCTTTGTTTAGGTTTTCCAGGCCTGCCTATTGGTGATGATGATATTTATTCTTTAATCCTGTTAAACAATGTGCTTGGCGGAAGTATGAGCAGCCGCTTGTTTCAAGAAATACGGGAGAAAAGAGGGCTTGCTTATTCCGTGTTTTCTTATCATTCGTCCTTTCAGGACAACGGAATGTTGACTATATATGGAGGAACTGGGTTTAATCAGTTAGATAAACTATTTGACGCAACGATGGATTGTGTAAGTCAATTAGGCGCGAACGGTTTAACAGAAAAAGAGCTTGCCAACGGAAAAGAGCAGTTAAAAGGTAATCTAATGCTAAGCCTTGAGAGCACAAGCAGTCGTATGAGCCGTAACGGAAAAAATGAATTGCTTCTCGGGTACCACCGCACGTTGGATGAGGTAATGAAACGCATAGAAGAGGTTCAATTACAGGATATAAAAAGAACGGCGGAAAAAGTTTTTCAAGAAGACTTTGCTTTATCATTAATTAGTAAAGACGGGAAGCTGCCTACTTACATATAACTTGCAAAGGAGAGGGGATCTGGGTGTGAGATTAAGTGAGATAAGCAAAAAAGAAGTACTGGATGCCAATACAGGCCAAAAACTAGGAATGCCTGGTTCTGCTGACATTGTGATTGAAAAAGAAACAGGAAAAGTAGAATCCTTGGTACTTCCTTCTTCTCCTGCTTATCCATTTCGGAAAAGAACAAAAGAATGGGTAATCCCCTGGGAAAATATTCAGCGAATTGGGGAGGATTTTGTGATCATCGATACTGCTCAGTTAAAACAGGCCCCCGGGACAAATCAATAATGAATTATCTGTGCGGTCACAAGCACAGCAGCTTTGTTGAAAGAGCTGCTGTGCTTTTATAATGTTTTTTTTCTCAAATGTTGGGCGATTGTATTTCACTATTAAATTATTTTCTCATAAGGTATAAAAGGCGGATACGCAGTGCGAAGGAGAGGAGCCGATTATGGGAAAAGGAAAAAAGGTGGCACTAATTGGAGGAGATGCCAGACAGATCGAAATTGCAGAGTGTTTACTTGATGCAGGAATCAAAGTCTACCTAGTAGGCTTTGATCAATGGATGCGAAATGTGGCTGGCATTACAAAAGCTAGTGGTGAAAAAGATGTTTTATGGCATGAATTAGACGCTGTTTTGCTTCCGGTCAGCGGTCTCAAACCAGGTAATAAAGCAGAGGCTTGTTTTGCATCAAAAGAAGTAACATTACAAGAATCATGGCTGCAGCAGACACCGGAAAATTGTTTAATAATAAGCGGTATTCATACAGATACACTCGAGTCGTTGATTCATAAGGTCAAGCGCCCATTGATTAAACTTTTAGAAAGAGATGATGTGGCCATTTACAATTCGATACCATCTGCAGAAGGTACTCTTTTAATGGCGATGCGCGAAACAGATATAACGATCCATAAATCCAATACAGTAATTTTAGGATTTGGCCGAACTGGTCAAACGATAGCAAGAACCTTTTCTGTCCTGGGTGCATATGCAAAAGTAGGAACAATACATCCATCCGAAAAAGCACGCGCAGAAGCTATGGGCCTGGAAACGTTCGAATTAGAAGATTTAAAAACCGCAGTACAGTCAGCTGACCTTTGTATAAATACTATTCCGGCTATGGTGTTACATGAAGATATACTTGTAGAATTTCCTGTTCGTTCCGTCATTATTGATATTGCGTCACCGCCAGGAGGAACAGATTTTGAATATGCCAAAAAACGAGGTATAAAAGCAATTTTAGCTCCCGGTCTTCCTGGAGCAGTTGCCCCTAAAACAGCTGGACGTATTTTAGCTAAAGTTATTAGTCAATTGCTTGGTGAAAACCAGGTAGAAAAGGAGGCTTAACATGCCTTTTCAAAATAAGAAAATAGGTTTTGGTGTAACCGGTTCGCACTGTACTTTAGAAGAAGCTATCCCTTATATGAAAGAATTACGGGACAAAGGAGCCAATGTCTATCCTTTCATTACTCCAACTGTACTAAAGACAGATACGAAATTTGGGGCAGCGGAAAAATGGTTAAAACAAATTCAAGAAGCATCCGGAAAAACAGAAGTTATTGATTCCATAGTGAAAGCAGAGCCGTTTGGACCAAAAACACCGCTTGATGCAATGATTATCGCGCCTATTACAGGAAATTCAATCAGCCGTTTTGCAAATGCCATTACAGACTCACCGGTATTGATGGGGGCAAAAGCAACGCTTCGAAATAGTAAACCAGTAGTGCTTGCTATTTCAACAAATGATGCATTAGGGCTGAATGGTCCTAATATAATGAAGCTGATGAATTCTAAAAATATTTTTTTCGTTCCCTTTGGCCAGGATAATCCAGTGAAAAAACCAACTTCTCTAGTTGCCAGAATGGAAGATATCTCTGCAACATTGGAAGAAGCCGTTTCTGGTCGCCAATATCAGCCAGTCATTGTGGAAAAATTCAAAGATTAAACGATTACCGCTATTGCTAAATTTTGCGTGATCTTTTATGTTAAAATAGATGCAGTCAAATACGAAGCTTCCATCACCATAAATATGGAAGTAATCTTCACGAAAATTGGGAAGGAGTAATCAACACATGGCTAATGAAGCAGGTTATAACGTAGCAGTTGTCGGAGCTACTGGTGCAGTAGGTCAACAAATGTTAAAAACATTGGAAGATAAAGATTTTCCTATTAAGGATTTGAAATTATTATCCTCTAAACGTTCTGCCGGTAAAAAAATCTCGTTTAAAGGCATTGAATTTACAGTGGAAGAGGCTGTACCAGAAGCTTTTGAAAATGTACAGCTGGCATTGTTTTCCGCCGGAGGATCCGTTTCAAAAGCACTAGCTCCTGAGGCTGTAAAAAGAGGAGCTGTAGTGGTTGATAATACAAGTGCTTATCGAATGGATGAAAATGTTCCGCTTGTAGTACCGGAAGCAAATGAAAATGACTTAAAGGATCATAATGGTATTATCGCAAATCCTAATTGTTCTACTATCCAAATGGTAGTTGCTTTAGAACCAATCCGGGAAAAATTTGGATTAAAGAAAGTGATTGTATCTACGTATCAAGCCGTATCCGGTGCCGGGCTGGCAGCTGTGGAAGAGATGAAAGAACAGTCTAGAGATGTCCTGAACGAAAAAGATTTTAAACCTGAAATCCTGCCGGTAGGCGGGGATGAAAAGCATTATCAAATCGCTTTTAATGCCATTCCACAAATTGATAAATTTCAAGAAAACGGCTATACCTTTGAAGAGATGAAAATGATTAACGAAACAAAGAAAATCATGCATCAAAATGAGCTTGAAGTGGCAGCAACTTGTGTAAGGCTCCCAGTAGAAACAGGTCACTCTGAATCTGTATATATTGAAGTAGAAAATGGATCACCTGAAGTAGATGAATTAAAGCAGCTTCTCTCTGAAGGAAAAGGAATTACATTAAAAGACAATCCATCAGAGCAGGAGTATCCAATGGCTGTAGACAGCGTTGGTCTTCCAGATGTATTTGTCGGAAGAATCCGTCGTGATCTTAACCGAGATAATGCTTATCATTTATGGGTGGTTTCTGACAACCTCCTAAAAGGAGCAGCATATAATTCGGTTCAAATTGCAGAAAGCCTTGTGAAGCTGAATTTGTTAAAGGGATAAAGAGGGTTTACCTATGAATGTAGTCGTTCAAAAATTTGGCGGAACCTCTGTCCGAAATAAAGACACGAGATTGGCAGCAGCCAAACATGTACAAAAATCTGTGGAAGAGGGCTTCAAAGTAGTGGTCGTCGTCTCTGCTATGGGAAGAGAAGGCGATCCATATGCTACAGATACATTACTTGGTCTTGTGCATAAAGAAGCTTCTCACGTGGGAAACAGGGAAAAAGATTTACTTGTTTCTTGTGGAGAAGTGATTTCTTCTGTTGTTTTCACAGACCTTTTGCAATCACTGGATATAAAAGCAAAAGCAATGACAGGCCCGCAAGCTGGATTTCGCACAAGTGAAGAATTTAGTGAAGCCAGGATTGTGGATATGCAGTGCAGTTCTTTAGAACAGTCATTAAATCAAGTTGATGCAGTGGTCGTTGCAGGTTTTCAAGGAGTTTCTTCTAATGGAGAAATAACTACTCTCGGCCGTGGAGGAAGCGACACATCAGCTACAGCACTTGCAGCTGCGTTAAAAGCCGAACGAGTGGATATTTTTACGGACGTTGAGGGAATTATGACTGCTGATCCTCGTATTGTTGAAGAGGCAGCGATTATAGATTCTGTTACGTATCAGGAAATTTGTAATATGGCCTATCAAGGTGCAAAAGTAATTCATCCAAGAGCAGTAGAAATTGCCATGCAGGCGAAAATTCCTGTACGAATACGCTCCACTATGTCAGATGCACCGGGCACGCTCATTACTGCAGGGTCTGATCCGGGTGTAGACCTTGAAGACCGAACGGTAACCGGTATAGCTCACATGGCGGGTTTATCTCAGATTACGGTGAGGGGAAAAGATTATTTAAACCTCCAGACAGAAGTTTTTCAAGAAATGGCAAAGGCTAACATATCAGTCGATTTTATTAACATTCAACCTGCAGCGATCGTTTACACGGTTCCTGATGAAAAGGCTGAGCAGGCAATGAACGTATTAAAAGCGAAAGGGTATGAGCCTGAATGTCTATCAAATTGTGCTAAGGTTTCTGCTGTCGGTGCAGGCATGACAGGTGTTCCCGGGGTAGCATCAAAAATTGTGGCTGCACTTACTAAAGAAAATATTCAAATTTTCCAATCAGCTGACTCTCATACGACCATTTGGGTGCTTGTCAAAGGGGAGGACATGAAAAAAGCAGTCCTTGCTCTTCATACCATGTTTCAGCTAGAAAAACAGAATACTTCTGCCCAAAATGATGAATAGGTCATAGGCGGCAGATAATATGGAAAGGGGCGGAATATGAGTGGATTTCGGTCGATTGCTCACCGCTATGGTAACTCCATTTGACGAGAATGGGGCGATAGATAAGCCGGCGCTAGAACCATTGGTAGAACATTTAATATCTACCGGAACGGAAGGTTTAGTGGTGGCTGGAACCACTGGTGAGTCCCCTACACTTAAATCAGATGAAAAATTATTTTTGTTTCAAAGGGTAAAGGAAATTGCCGGAAACCGTGCATTTGTAATTGCCGGAACAGGTACAAATGATACTGCGTACTCTGCTGCTTTAACCGAAAAAGCTGCTGCGCTTAGGGTGGACGGGGTAATGGCAGTGACCCCGTATTACAACAAGCCTAGTCAGGAAGGAATGTATTTTCATTTTGAAACGATTGCGAAAGCTTCCACACTTCCTTTAATGATATATAATATTCCAGGAAGGTGTATAGTAAATCTACAAGCTGAGACACTGCTTCGTCTTAGTAAAATACCAAACATTACGTCGGTTAAAGAAGCAAGCGGCGACATGGAGCAGATTTCCTATGTCATAGAAGAAAGCCCCCATAATTTTTATGTCTATAGCGGCGATGATTCGATGACGCTTCCGATTATGTCTGTAGGCGGAAATGGAGTAGTATCAGTAGCAGCTCATATTATTGGAAATGAAATGAACCAGATGATCAATAGCTTTACAAAAGGGGAGGCCGAGATTGCTTCTGCGTTACACAGAAAGCTTCTTCCAAAAATGAAAGCATGCTTTATTGCGCCAAACCCTTCACCGGTAAAAGCTATGCTTGATCAGCTTGGATTAGTTTCTAAATATACAAGAGCACCTATTCTGCCATTGAATGAAGCGGAAATGAAGCAGCTTGAACAATGGTTCAGCCTGGCATAATGCCAGGCTTTCTTATTTTTCTAAAACATGGAATATACCTTGTATTCTCTTTTAAATTTAAGTTATACTACTAACAAGTGATCTGTCCGGGTTTAAAAAGTAAATACAAAAATGAACGTATCAATCCATTAGAGAATTGAATACATTAGGAGGAAATAACGTTGTCAAAGGAGTCTTTAGAGAGCATACGTGTTTTTGCCCTGGGCGGAGTCGGTGAAATTGGCAAAAACATGTATATTGTAGAAACAGATGAAGATATATTTATGATTGATGCAGGGTTGATGTTCCCTGAGGATGATATGCTCGGAGTAGATGTTGTCATTCCCGACATCTCTTATATTGTCCAAAATAAAGATCGGTTTCGCGCCATTATTCTGACTCATGGACATGAGGATCATATAGGTGCACTGCCATATATTCTAAGAAAAGTAAATGTACCCGTTTACGGAACAAAATTAACATTAGGCCTTGTAGAAGATCACTTAAAGGAAAAAGGCCTGCGAAAAAAATCGGACCTTCGTTTAATTGATGGAGACAGTCGAATTAGTGCTGGACAAGTTCCATTGAGTTTTTTTCGTGTAAACCATAGCATCCCTGATTCAGTCGGAGTTTGCATTCATACGCCGCAAGGAATCATCGTGCATACAGGTGATTTTAAAATTGACCAAACCCCGGTAGATGGTAAATTTGCAGACATTGATACACTCTCAAACATCGGTAAAGAAGGAGTGCTCTGTTTATTATCAGATAGCACGAATGCGGAACGGCCAGGCACCAGTCCTTCCGAAACCTCTACTGGTGAAGGTATTAAAGAAGTATTTCAAGAAGCTGAAGGACGTATTATTGTAACCACCTTCGCTTCCAATGTGCACCGGATTCAACAAGTGATAGATGCTGCCCAAAAGCAGAAAAGAAAAATAGCTGTTGTGGGGCATTCCATGAAAAAAGTGATTGATATTGCTCGTGACATGGGATACTTACTTTGTCCGGACGATCTTTTTATCAATACAGATAAAGTTAACGATTTTGATAATGATAAAGTAACGATTCTTTGTACAGGCAGTCAGGGTGAACCGATGTCGGCGCTTACTCGCATGGCGAAAGGAGCACACCGGCAGGTCACCATTGAAAGCGAAGATACAGTGATTATTGCAGCCAACCCTATCCCTGGCAATGAAAAATCTGTTTCGAGGATTATTGATTTTCTCTATCAGATTGGAGCAGAGGTCGTTTATGGTGATAGGAATGTTCACGCATCCGGCCATGGATGTCAGGAAGAATTAATGTTGATGCTGAACCTTTTAAAACCAACCTATTTTATTCCGGTTCACGGGGAATACAGGATGCAGCATGCACATGGAGAGCTTGCTGAAAAAACAGGAGTCGACCCTAATCATATTTTCCTGATTGATAAAGGAGAACGAATAGAATTTAATAACGGTAAAGCAAAGCATGCCGGCAAAGTGCCAGCTGGGAATGTATTAATTGACGGTCTTGGTGTAGGTGATGTCGGGAACATCGTATTGCGTGACCGCAGACTTCTTTCAGAAGATGGAATATTAGTTGTTGTCGTAACGCTAAATAAAAAAAGCGGCGGTATTGTTTCAGGCCCTGATATTATTTCACGAGGCTTTGTATACGTCAGAGAATCAGAAAAACTTCTTGAAGAAGCGAACAAAAAAGTTTCCACTACTCTAGAAAAATGTATGAGTGAAAATATTAATGAATGGTCTTCATTGAAAAGCAGTATACGAGATGTATTAAGCCGCTACTTATATGAAAAAACAAAAAGACGTCCAATGATACTGCCAATTATTATGGAAGTGTAAAAAGAATGCTGTTCCTAAGTGATTTATCACTGCAGAACAGCATTTTTCTTTTGCAGTATAGATAAACAAGGATAGATAAACAAGGCTTGTCACCATCAAAACTTGATAGCAAGCCAAGTTTTTCTAAACCGTGCCCTCAAATATACTAATAAAATTCTTTAATATTTGAGAAGAAAATGTATGAATAAATATGGTGGTTGTCATACTAACATTATATTCTATAAGGGAGGTATTGTTATGCCTGACAATCAAGGCCCATCTACTCCTCAGACGCCAAATCCTGGAACAACTCCTAATCCTGGAACAACTCCTAATCCTTCTCCTCAACAGCCGCAGCAGCCGAACAAAGATGATAAAAGTTCTGGTCTTGTAAATAAAATTCAACAGCTTGGGCAAACCAACGTTGCCCAAATGGAAAATTCAAATATTCATTGCATTACTATAGTGGGCCAAATCGAAGGCCATATGCAGCTCCCTCCGCAAAACAAAACAACCAAATATGAGCATATTATTCCTCAGCTTGTTGCGGCAGAACAAAACCCAAAAATTGAAGGGCTTCTGCTCGTTTTAAATACAGTAGGGGGAGATGTTGAAGCAGGGCTGGCCATGTCAGAAATGATAGCAAGCATGAGTAAGCCTGCGATCACTATTGTATTAGGAGGCGGTCACTCGATTGGTGTGCCGATTGCCGTAGCTGCTGACTATTCGTACATTGCTGAAACGGCAACAATGACCATTCATCCCATTCGTTTAACCGGACTGGTCATTGGTGTTCCGCAAACATTTGAGTACCTTGATAAAATGCAGGAAAGAGTGATTAGTTTTGTCACACGCCACTCTAATATTGAAGAAGAAAAATTTAAAGAATTAATGTTTGCCAAAGGGAATTTAACGAGGGATATAGGGACAAATGTTATTGGACCAGATGCTGTAAAATACGGTTTAATAGATGATGTTGGAGGAATTGGCCAGGCATTGAAAAAACTAAATACACTCATTGAGGAAAAGAATGAGAAAGGGGATATGCTGCAATGATCATTTACACGCCGCTATCCATGGACTCCATTTTCCCTCCTGATGAAAATGCCTGGAAAAATAAAAAAGAAGTAACTATTGAAAATGGAACACTGGTAATTGAAAAAACAGATGATTTCAATTGGAAAGTTGTTTCCTTGCATAGTTCTAATCCTCAGGACTATTTATTGGATAAATATCAGCCAGGAACAGTTTGGACAGGAAATAACGAACTTTCTTAAAGGAAATGAAGGAAAAATGTGCTATAATGAAAAAAGAATAGACATACAAGCAGGGCTGTCTCCTATATTTTCTCAGATGAGACAGCCCAATTCGTTGTGGTTAACATTTAAATAGGATGCGCTCTTTATACATATCGTTTTCTACAACAAATCAGCATCGGAAGGTTCGAGGTGATAGGATGGCAAAAAAGTCAAAGCGTAAAAAAAGAACGGCCAAGCATTGGAAAGCTCAGATGAAATTTGAACTGAGCGGTCTTATAATATTTACTTTCGGAATACTTGCGCTATTCCATTTAGGACGTGCAGGAGAAGTAACTTTGTCTCTTTTTCGTTTTATTGCAGGCGAATGGTACCCCCTAATAAATATAGGTATATTAATTTTAGCAGCGTCTCTAATAATAAAAAGAAAATTCCCTGTGTTGATCGGAAAACGTTTAAACGGTTTATATTTGGCTGTTACTACTTTATTATTATTAAGCCATGTTCAAATGTTTGAAAACCTGGGAATGCAGGGGCAGTACCAGGAAAGCTCAGCTATTGTAACGACGTGGGAATTATTTATACTCGACCCTTTTGATAATGGACGTGTGGAAGATTTAGGCGGCGGTATGATCGGTGCATTATTGTTTGTTACCTCCCAATTTTTATTTGATGCTGGAGGCACAAGGGTTATAGCCGTATTGTTATTTTTGCTGTCCTTTTTATTAATTACAGGGCTGTCTTTGCAAGAGATCATTCAGTATATTTCTAAAAAAAGCGGACCAAAATTTAAACAAGCAATCCTTTCAGTAAAAGAGAAAACACGGCAGCAAAAAGAAGCTTATGAAAAAAGAAAATCAAGTAAAGTTCATTCAGCGGTACCATCAGCTTCAAAAACAAACAAGAAAGATAATAAGTCAGTTGGTCCTGTGCAGCCAGCTGATGAAACAGTTGAACCGGTTATCTATAATTTTGCTGAGCAAACTTATCAAACACCTGCCGAAAAGTATGAACCAAATGGTGAATCAGTGAAACAACCTGGAATGTCGGTCTCAGCACCTAAAGAAAATGGAGTAGAAAGCGCGTCTGATACAGCGGCTCCGTTAATTTCACAAGAAGAAGAAAATAAAGATTACGAGCTGCCTGCCATTCGTTTACTCGGTTCTCCTAAACATAATACTCAAAATCAAGAGAGAGGCTTAATTTCCTCCAACGCTCGAAAGTTAGAAGAAACGCTGAACAGCTTTGGCGTAAAAGCCAGGGTAAATGAAGTTCATTTAGGCCCGGCCGTGACAAAATACGAAGTGCAGCCGGACACCGGGGTGAAAGTTAGTAAAATCGTTAATTTGGCTGACGACCTGGCACTAGCTCTTGCAGCAAAAGATATCCGCATAGAAGCCCCAATTCCTGGAAAAGCGGCGGTGGGCATTGAAGTACCAAATCAAGAAGTAGCGATGGTTACACTTAGGGAAGTTCTAGAAGCTGGTTATCAAAAGGATGATCATGTGCTTTCGGTAGCGCTTGGGCGGGATATTTCAGGCGAACCTGTACTTGCATCTCTGCATAAAATGCCGCACTTACTCGTAGCTGGAGCTACGGGAAGTGGAAAAAGTGTATGTATTAACGGTATTATTACAAGTATATTAATGAAAGCAAGACCGCATGAAGTAAAGCTAATGATGATTGATCCAAAAATGGTGGAGTTAAATGTATATAACGGTATCCCGCACTTGCTGACTCCTGTTGTCACCGAGCCTAAAAAGGCTGCTCAGGCATTAAAAAAAGTCGTCGCAGAAATGGAAAGAAGGTATGATTTATTTTCCCACAGCGGTACGAGAAATATTGAAGGGTATAATGAGCTGATAAAAAAGCAAAATGAAAAAGGAGAGGAAAAGCAGCCAGAACTTCCATACATTATTGTTCTTGTCGATGAACTGGCGGATTTAATGATGGTAGCTTCAAGTGATGTAGAAGATGCTATTACAAGGCTTGCACAGATGGCGCGTGCTGCCGGGATTCACATGATTATTGCAACTCAGCGTCCTTCCGTCGATGTTATTACAGGAGTAATTAAAGCCAACATTCCATCTCGAATCGCTTTTGGGGTTTCCAGCCAAACGGATTCACGTACGATTTTAGATTCAGCTGGTGCAGAAAAGCTGTTAGGAAAAGGGGATATGCTGTTTCAGCCGGTAGGAGCAAATAAATCAACACGCGTACAGGGCGCATTTGTTTCTGACGAAGAGGTGGAAGCTGTAGTAGAAGCTGTGGTTGCCCAGCAAAAAGCCAACTATCAAGAAGAAATGATTCCAGAAGACAAACCAGAAGTAAACGAGGAAGTAAATGATGACCTCTACAACGATGCTGTTCAACTGGTCCTTCAAATGCAAAGTGCGTCTGTTTCCATGCTACAGCGCAGATTCCGGATAGGATATACGAGAGCAGCCAGATTAATTGATGAAATGGAGATGCGGGGAATTGTAGGACCTTATGAAGGCAGCAAACCAAGAGAGGTCCTTGTCAGTCAGCATAATGATCAAAGCAGCGAAGAAATGCCGTCAAGGTAGTATGGATATCAAACAAGGAGGTAAAGAACAATATGCTAGAAGAACAAATTATAAATGTAAATGGGCTGGATGTACATGTCGTATCCACTTCGAAATACAAAACAACAAACTTTGTTTTACAAATTAAAAGCACCCTGTCAAAAGAAACAGCTACAGAACGATCGTTGCTGGCAAATGTATTAAAAAGCGCATCAAAACAATTTCCGTCCCGTAAAGAAATCAGATTGTATTTAGACAATCTTTATGGAGCCTCTTTTCATGCAGACGTTCAGAAAAAAGGAGAAAATCACATCATCTCTTTTCGATTAGAAGCGGCAAACGAAAAATTTTTAAAAGATAATACCCCGTTATTTAAAAAAAGCTTATCTTTTTTGCATGAAGTGCTTGAGAATCCGTTCCTTGATGACAAAGGCGGTTTTTCAGAAAAAGTAATTCGTGAAGAGAAACGAACATTAAAACAGCGGATGGAATCTATATATGACGATAAAATCCGGTATGCCAATAAACGTTTATTAGAAGAAATGTGCAAAGATGAACCTTAT
The DNA here is from genome assembly GCF_041949975.1 of Alteribacillus sp. JSM 102045. Classification (NCBI taxonomy): domain Bacteria; kingdom Bacillati; phylum Bacillota; class Bacilli; order Caryophanales; family Bacillaceae; genus Alteribacillus; species Alteribacillus sp. JSM 102045. The sequence goes on from NZ_JBHFQG010000002.1 coordinate 207,772, forward strand.
TCTGTCCATCCTTTCGGCGAAATGGAAAAAATAGATAAAATCAACTCCGACACTTTAATGCAGGAATATAAAAGAATGCTTCAGGAAGACGATATTCGCCTCTACATTGTGGGAGACGTAAAAGCAGAAGAAGTAGAAGAGGCTGCTTCCATTTTTTCTGTCACTTCCCACTCTCCACAAAAGCAGGCAGATACCCAACAATCTAAGCCATTAAATGAACCAAAAGAAAAAACGGAAACAGATGATATTAACCAAGGTAAACTGCATTTAGGCTATAGAACTGCTGTAACTTTTGCAGATGAACGTTTTCCTGCTATGCAAGTCATGAATGGATTATTTGGAGGATTTCCTCATTCTAAATTATTTATGAATGTTAGAGAAAAAGAAAGCATGGCTTATTACGCAGCTTCTAGATATGAGAGTCTAAAAGGACTTGTGTTAGTCTTTGCTGGCATTGAAGCTTCTAAATATGAAAAAGCTGTGGAAATTATTAAGAAACAGTTAGATGATATGAAACAAGGGAATTTTACTGATGAAGCTGTAGAACAAACGAAAGTGATGGTCAAAAACCAGCTCCTTGAAACAGCAGACTCTGCAAGAGGCCTTGTCGATTTATATTATCAAAGCATAGCAGCAGGCAATCAGCGGGAATTAACAGAGTGGGTCAAAGCAATTGATTCTGTGACAAAGCATGATGTAATAGACGCTGCCGCTACAGTCGAATTGGACACTTGCTATTTTTTACGCGGTGAGGAGGCTGCCAAATGACAAATATGAAAACTTTTGAACAGCTGCAAGAGACGATTTATAAAGAACAGCTTGATAATGGGTTAACCGTATATGTTCTTCCAAAGCCCGGGTTTCACAAAACGTTTGCTGTTTTTTCAACGAATTATGGTTCAATAGACAATCACTTTGTCCCAATCGGGAAAAACGAAGCTGTTACTGTTCCAGACGGTATAGCACATTTTCTCGAACATAAAATGTTTGAAGATGAAAAAGGAGATATATTTCAAACATTTGGAGAACAGGGAGCATCTGCGAATGCATTTACCAGTTTCACCAAAACAGCTTATTTGTTTTCAAGCACGCAGGATACTGATAAAAATTTAGAGACGCTGCTTGATTTTGTCCAGCATCCTTATTTCACCGATGAAAGTGTGGAGAAGGAAAAAGGAATTATTGAACAAGAAATCACGATGTATGAAGATAATCCCGATTGGCAGTTGTTCTTTAACCTTCTCGGCAATATGTACCATAAACATCCGGTTAAAATTGATATTGCCGGCAGTGTTGACTCAATTTATGATATTACAAAAGAAAACCTCTATGAATGCTATGAAACGTTTTATCATCCATCGAATATGATTTTATTTGTAGCCGGTGATGTAAATCCAAATGCAGTAATGGAGTTAGTGCGTAATAACCAAAATAACAAATCATTTAAAGAGCCAGAAACGATTGAACGAATAATAGACGAGGAACCAAAAGAGGTCAAAAGTGATAAATCAGTAGCCGAAATGAGTGTGAATACTCCGAAATGCATGGTCGGTTATAAGGTCGATGCTAGTAATTTAGAAGGAAAAGAGCTTTTGAAATATGAATTTTCTATGCAGTTAATGCTTGACGCTTTGTTTGGTCCTGGTTCAGATGCTTATGAAGCTTTATATGAGGATGGCTTAATTGACGATTCGTTTTCAACAGAATTTACAGCAGAACGCTCTTTTTCATTCCTGGCAGTAGGTGGAGACACGAAAGAACCTGAGAAGCTCGAACAGCGAATTATTCAAACCATTGATAAAGCTCGCCAAAATGGATTATCGAATGATCAGTTAGAACGCGTTAGAAAGAAAAAAATCGGTAACTTTTTAAAACAACTGAATTCGCTTGAGTTTGTAGCAAATCAATATACGAGCTTTGCGTTTCATAACATCCATTTGTTTGAAGCCATACCAGTACTAGAAGGTATTACAGTAGAAGAAGTAAATAAATTGATGCAGACCCATTTTGAAGAAAGTACGCGTTCTGTTTCTCAAATTATTAAAAAACAGGCGGATTAATAATGGCAGGTTATACATTAATTACAGGGGCAAGCGGCGCTATAGGCAGAGCCGCTGCCCTTAAACTTGCTGCTAAAAAAAAACCATTGTTCCTTCATTATCATCAATCAAAAAACGAAGCATTTGCTTTAAAAGAAAAATGTGAGGCCTATGGCGTTCCGGTTTACTTAGTAAAGAGTGACCTTTCAAAAAAAGGCGGAGCAGAAGAACTTTTTAAGCAGCTGCACTCCCCTGTGCACACGCTCATTTATAATTGCGGAATATCTCACTATGGTTTTTTTCAAGACATTCAAGAAAAGGAACTTTATGAGCTGGGGAACCTTCATCTTTTAAATGCTATGCTGCTAACTAAAAAACTGCTTCCTTCTATGATTTCAAACAAACAAGGAAATATCGTTATGATATCTTCTATTTGGGGAAACCGGGGTGCGGCAATGGAAGTGGCTTATTCTGCCTTTAAAGGCGGTGTGAATAGTTTTGTTAAGTCACTTTCCAAAGAAACAGCTCGATCAGGTATCCGCGTTAATGCGCTAGCCCCCGGGGTCATTGAGACTCCGATGATGGCAGGTTTTTCAGACGAGGAGCGCGCGGCGTTAAAAGAAGAAATCCCTTCAGGAAGATTTGGTACAGCCGAAGAGGCAGCAGAAGCTATATCATTTTTAACTAGTGAAAAGGCTGGTTATATTAACGGCCATGTACTTGATATCAACGGAGGCTGGTAATAAAATAATTTTCCTTTTGTCAACACATAATTTTCCTCCTGCCTGAACATCCTAGTGATGATGACACCTTTAAGGAGGGAATTACATGTCTGTATTGGATAATTGGGATCAATGGAAACAATTTTTAGATGGAAGGCTTGACCAGGCCAAGCAAGATGGTATGGCAGAAAATGTTGTTTCTGACATAGCGTACGAAGTTGGTGAATACCTTGCAAACAATGTAGATCCTAAAAATGAACAAGAGCGTGTATTATCGGATATGTGGAAAGTAGCGGACGAGCAGGAGCAGCATGCAATCGCAAATATGATGGTGAAACTCGTTCAATCTAACTCCGCTCAATAAGATGCAAAAATGAATGCTGTCCTTCTTCGAGAAAGAGGGGCAGTTTTCTTTTCTAAAAACACTGCCGCCTGGCTTCCATATCTAAAAACCATTTTACCTGCAAGGGTTCTCGGGAGAAAAGCGGAAGGTACTTGCTCTTTATTATAAAAAATCCAGGGACATTCGTTTTAAAATAACTTTATTGCTCTGTTCAAATGGAGAAAAATAGCGTAAAATGACAGATATCTGAAAAGAAAGATCTGTAAGTAGAGGTGAAAGAAGGATGGAGGAAAAAAAAGAATGGTATTTAGAATATGAAATCCATCAAAACCGTCCAGGCCTTCTTGGGGATATATCCTCTTTATTAGGCATGCTGTCGATCAATATTATTACTATTAATGGTGTGGAGGACCGGCGGCGTGGTATGCTTATTCGAAGCAAACACGATGATCAAATTACCCGTTTTCGAGCGATCCTCGATACGATAGAGAATATTACTGTTAGAAAATTCAGGGAACCGAGACTGCGTGACCGGCTTGCAGTTATGCATGGCCGTTACATAGAACGTGATGCTGACGATAAAAAAACATTTCGATTTGTACGCGATGAGCTTGGACTGCTCGTTGATTTCATGGCAGAATTGTTTAAAAAAGACCGGCATTACCTTGTAGGCATTCGCGGAATGCCTCGTGTTGGGAAAACAGAATCCCTTGTGGCCGCCAGCGTCTGCGCTAATAAACGATGGTCATTTATATCGTCGACTCTCTTAAGACAGACGGTCCGAAATCAGCTTGCTGATGACGAACTCGAAGAAGGACATATTTATATTATTGATGGAATTGTGTCTATGATGAGGGCTTCGGAAAAACATAGAATGTTAGTAGATGAAATTATGAGACTTCCCGCTGTAAAAGTCGTAGAACATCCTGATATATTTGTAAGAGAATCTTCTTATACGCTTGATGATTTTGATTGTATGATAGAATTACGAAATGATGAAAAAGAGGAGATCACGTACGAAGTGGTAGAATCAGGTTTTTCTTCTTTCGATATCAGTTAGGTGGTAGGTGTTAACATTGTCAGAGCTTGGTCATTACTTAAAAACAAAAAGAGAAGAAAAAGAACTGTCACTTGAAAAGCTGCAGGAAATGACTAAAATACAAAAACGTTATTTGACAGCTATTGAGGAAGGCAATTATGATGCTCTCCCCGGAGCGTTTTATACAAGAGCATTCGTTAAAAGTTATGCGGAAGCGTTAGAACTCGAACCGGATGAAGTTTTTGAAACATATGGAAATGAACTGCCTCAGCCAAAACAACAGACAACAGATTTACCATCGCGGGCCGAACGGGCAAGACCAAAAGTCCAAAAAAAGAAAAGAAAGAATTCAAATATATTTCCTGTTTTAATGGGAATATTATTTTTAATTGTCGTAGCAGCTGGAGTGTATCTTGTCGTCCAGGGTACAGGAGGAGGCAACCCGGGAGGAGTTTCTCCTGAAGACGATCCTTCCATTGAAGTAGATTCCAATGACGAATTAGATTCCACTGAAGAAAATGAGGAAAACGAAGAGGAAGAATCACAAGAAGAACCATCTGAAACCGATGCCTCAGGGGAAGAAAATGAGTCTGAGGAAAAAGAAGAAGAGGAAGAAGAAACAGAAATTGAAACACCTGAGCTGGTCTCTACAGAAAACCGCCGGTCTACTTTTGATGTTTCCGGCACTGATGAAATGATTATCAAAATTGAGCTTTCTGGAGATTCCTATCTGGATGCCCAGGATAAAGATGGCAATATTCTTGAAGATTTTGCAGGTGTGTCAGAAGGTGATCAAGTAGAACTTGATTACAGTGATGAAGAATATGTGAAATTAAATATCGGAAATACAACTGCCGTAACGGTTCTTTTTAATGGAGAGGAAATCGAATACCCTATTGAACCTTCAGAAGTAGTTCACCAGCATTTAATATTTGAAAAACAATCTGAATAACAATTTCCCTGGGGAAAACCCCCGGGGATTTTTCAGTTCAATGATAAACGGGCAGGTGTTCCATCACAATTTTACACTAGAAAATATAAAATTTTATTGGTGAACAGTATAAATAAAACTACGGGTTTCGTCGACGTACAGGACGTACTAATGCCGCTGTTGCCACAAGACGTACTTCCACACGATGTGGTGACTTCTGCGTTGCGAACAGGACGTTCGCGAACTTAGCAGAAGTTCCTTTAACGTAGCCGGTTTCCTTTAAAAAGCGATAAGCCGAGTTTTTTTAATATGGAAACGATAAAATATACTTGATTTTCCGTTCTTTTCCTCGATTTGAATATTATATGGTACAATGACGAAGGAATGTTTATTTCTAGGAGGAACGTAAAGTCATTAGAAACGAGGTATTACGATGAATCTGCCAAATAAAATAACGGTCGCGCGTATATGTTTAATACCAATTTTTATGATATTTATGCTTGTTCCTTTGCCAATGGGAAGTTTTGAAATAAGCGGTAATGTCCTTCCAACAGCATATGCCGCAGGCTTTTTTCTATTTATTCTCGCAGCATCCACCGATTGGCTTGATGGGTATTACGCCAGAAAATATAACTTGGTCAGTAACTTCGGCAAATTCCTTGACCCGTTGGCAGATAAACTGCTTGTCACGGCTGCTTTGCTGTCATTAATTGAATTGCAAGTGCTTCCTGCCTGGATGGCTATCGTCATTTTAAGCAGGGAATTTGCAGTGACAGGAATCCGGCTCGTAGCTGCTTCTGATGGAGAAGTGATCGCGGCAAGTAGTCTAGGTAAGTGGAAAACTGTTTTTCAAATGACTGCATTAGCGGTCCTTCTCCTAGACGGTCTTTTTTATGCCATATTAAATATTCCATTAGGAATGATTCTTATGTGGATTGCAGTAACATTGACAGTAGTATCCGGTGTTGATTATTTTGTGAAAAACAAACATGTATTCAAGCATTCGATGTAAAAAGTCAAGAATGGAGTGAAAAAAATGAACGCAGAAATCATCGCAGTTGGGTCGGAACTTCTGCTGGGTCAAATTGCAAATACAAATGGACAATATTTATCTCAGGAACTTGCGAGTATTGGCATAAATGTTTACAGGCATACAGTCGTTGGTGACAATAAAAAACGCATGACTTCAGCTTTTCAAGAAGCCTGTGAAAGAGCAGATATCTTATTTATTACAGGTGGTCTAGGGCCTACAGAAGATGATCTTACAAAAGAAGTAACAGCTGAATTAACAGGAAAACGCTTAATGTACCATCAGCCCACTCTCGATTTCATGAAGCAGTTTTTTAAGCAGCGAAAAAGAACAATGTCAGAAAATAATAAAAAACAGGCTCACTATACAGAAGGCAGTGATGTATTTTATAATAGAGCCGGACTAGCTTGTGGTATGGCAGACAACTACAAGGATACATTATTAATCTTGGTACCGGGCCCGCCTCGGGAATTAAAACACATGTATGAAAACACAATAAAACCTTACTTATTAAAAGAGTTGGCTGGAGAATTTTTAGTGCTGTCAAGAGTTCTTCGTTTTTTCGATATTGGAGAATCCAGGCTCGAAGAAGAGCTGATAGATATCATTCAAGCACAGACTAATCCGACGATTGCGCCGCTCGCTTCTGATGGGGAAGTGACTATCAGATTAACCGCTAAAGCAAAAACCCGTTCGGAAGCTGACGTTTTATTAGATAAAGTAGAAACACAAATCCAACAGCGTGTAGGAAAATATTTTTATGGCAGAGAAAACGAAACATTGCCTGTTCAGGTAGTGAAAAACTACGGCAAAAAAGGAGTTACACTGTCCGCGGCGGAAAGTTTAACCGGTGGTTGGTTTGCCAAACAACTCGTAGATGTAGCTGGTGCTTCAGCGATGTTTGAAGGTTCTTCCACCGTTTATTCTCAATCAGCAAAAAATAAGGTATTAGGGATAAGTCATGATTTGATGGATAAATATGGAACGATAAGTAAGGAATGTGCCGAAGCGATGGCTGATAAAGTCCGTCTGCAGTATCAGACTGACATAGGAATTAGTTTTACTGGTGCGGCAGGTCCGGAACCATTAGAAGGGAAGGATCCGGGAACCGTATGGATCGGTATTTCCGGGCCAAATGGAGTAACTTCATATGCATTAAATCTCGCCGGGAGCCGTGAACTAATACGACGTTTAGCGGTTTATTACGGCTGCTGGTTTTTACTGAAAGAAAAGGTGGTAAACAAATGACGTACTTTGAAGATTTTGATGTAAAAGAGGAAATTAAAAAAGCGATTCGGGAAATGGGGTTTGAAGAGCCCTCTCCTGTTCAAGAAAAAGCAATCCCTGAAATTTTGCAATTGAAGGACTTAATTGGCCAAGCACAAACTGGGACGGGAAAAACGGCGGCATTCGGAATACCGCTTATTAACCGGATTACAAATGAAGGCTATGTTCAGGCGATGATTTTGACACCAACCAGAGAGCTTGCTATACAAGTATCCGGTGAGCTTCAGAAGCTTTCTAAGTATTTAAATATTCGAACACTTCCTATTTACGGCGGACAGTCCATTGGTCATCAGATTAAAGCTTTAAAGCAAGGTGTTCAAATTGTCATCGGTACTCCCGGGCGGGTGCAGGATCATTTACGCCGCAAAACATTAAAGCTTGACCGGGTGAAAACTGTCGTTCTTGATGAAGCGGATGAAATGCTTGATATGGGTTTCATTGACGATATAGAAACCATATTAAAGCAAATTAATGTGGATAGACAGACACTGCTTTTTTCAGCTACAATGCCCCCGGCGATTCGTAAACTTTCTAAACGGTATATGGTTAAGCCGGTGACTGTGTCAATAAACAAAAGTGAAGTAACAGCCCCTTCCATTGACCAATGGTATTACAAAGTTCTTGAGAGAAATAAACAAGAATCATTGTGCCGTATTTTAGATAGTCAGGACCCTGAGCTTGGAATAATTTTCTGCCGTACAAAAAAAGGTGTCGCCGAATTAACAGAAGTTCTTCAAGCCAGAGGCTACCTTGCTGACGGCCTGCATGGGGACCTTACTCAGTCCCAGCGCGACGCAGTTATGAAAAAGTTTCGTGAAAGCTCGATTGAACTACTTGTAGCAACAGATGTTGCAGCCCGCGGGATTGACGTGCAAAACGTCAGTCATGTCATTAACTATGATATCCCGCAAGACCCGGAAAGTTATGTGCACCGCATCGGCCGCACCGGAAGAGCCGGACGCACAGGTCAAGCTCTAACCCTTGTAACGCCAAGAGAAATGAAGCATCTGCGTTCGATAGAGTCTGAGATAAAAATGTCCATACCAACAAAGAGTGTTCCCTCTATTGAAGAAGTGGTGGAAAAGCAGCAAGAAGCATGGAAAAACCTTATTATTGATCAATTTGAAGATGAACAGGAGCTTTCTTTATTTGATGATCTTGCTGATGAACTTTTAGCGGAATATGACCCAAAAAACATTATTCGCTCTCTAATGAAAATGAACTTCTCCACAGCAATTGGTGAAAATGATGACGGTTATAATTTTGGTGAAACCGGCGGCGCAAAAGGAATGATACGATTCTTCATTAATGTAGGCCGAAATGTAAATATGAGTCCTAAAGTGCTTATTGAAGAGATCTCGGATGCAGTAGGCATCCCTGGAAAAGCAATTGGCCGAATTGATATTTTTGAGAAATTTACATTTGTAGAAGTGCCGGAGGAGGTGGCTCCGTTCGTATATGAAGCGCTGCGCTATTCCCGTATTAATGGAGCGCGGGTAAATTTAGAGCCAGCTAAGCCTCGTCCTAAAAGAAACACAGCCTCCTCAAAGTCTCGTTCCAAATAAAAATAATAATGAAAAAACTGTTCATAGGACGATCCTTTGAGCAGTTTTTCATTAAAAAACTCCATTTTGCTGAGTCTGTTCCTCTTAATAAAAAACCGAATAAATGTTCGTGAAAACTATTGGCAAATCTAATAAAAAAAGGTATGATGTAATAGGTGATAAAAACAAAACGGTCCTTCATTTGTCAGGGCGTTTTTATGGAGCTGTCTTTTGGTTTCGGGGGAAATAAATTCTGATTTTACGGTTGGATTTTGGCAAAATAAAGGAGAGATAAAATGAGTGAGCGAAAAGCAGCGCTTGACCAGGCGCTTAGAAATATTGAGAAACAATTTGGAAAAGGATCTATAATGAAGCTTGGGGAACAAGCCGAACGAAAAGTCTCCACAATATCCAGCGGGGCATTAGCTGTAGATATTGCGCTTGGAGTCGGCGGGTATCCTCGCGGCAGAATTGTAGAAATATACGGTCCGGAATCTTCTGGTAAAACCACCGTGGCTCTTCATGCGATTGCGGAAGTGCAGCGAAAAGGCGGGCAGGCAGCATTCATCGATGCCGAACACGCTCTGGATCCGGCTTATGCTCAAAACTTAGGTGTTAATATTGATGAGCTGCTACTATCCCAACCAGATACCGGTGAACAGGCTCTTGAAATTGCTGAAGCCCTTGTGCGCAGCGGTGCTGTAGATATTATTGTAGTTGACTCTGTCGCAGCGCTTGTACCAAAAGCGGAAATCGAAGGGGAAATGGGAGACAGCCATGTCGGATTGCAGGCACGGTTAATGTCTCAGGCTCTTCGGAAACTTTCTGGAGCGATCAGTAAATCGAATTCCATCGCTGTCTTTATTAACCAGATTCGTGAAAAAGTCGGTGTAATGTTTGGCAGCCCCGAGACTACTCCAGGCGGCCGTGCACTGAAGTTCTATTCGTCTGTAAGGCTGGAAGTCCGCCGTGCAGAGACACTCAAGCAAGGCAATGAAATGGTAGGAAATAAAACCCGCATTAAAATTGTGAAAAACAAAGTTGCTCCGCCATTTAAGCAGGCTGAGGTAGATATTATGTATGGGGAAGGAATTTCAAGAGAAGGATCTATTCTTGATATTGGTGCTGAACTTGATATCGTACAGAAAAGTGGTGCCTGGTATTCATATGAAGGAGAACGCTTAGGGCAGGGTCGAGAAAATGCCAAGCAGTATTTAAAAGAAAATGAAGAAGTAACAGCCACTATTGAAGGAAGTATCCGTGAGCACTATAACCTTGATGCAATCCAATCTCAAGCCGAAGAAGAAGGATTATTAATAGAAGCAGATGAAGAATAACGTTTCAACCACCCTTTATTCTAAAAAGGGTGGTTTTTAAATCGTCTAAATCCATTTACAGATAGGGGATTGAGGACATTGGGAAGTCTTGACATGTCTACAGTGGGAGGATACAATTAAAGGGAGTGATGCTTGAAAAAGTGTCACGGAATGTTCACCGTATTTGCTCTAAAAGGCTTTTTTATTGGAGAAATTAGCAGATCACTCTCCTATAAACCAAGCCTTTTTTATCGACGGCACAACCGGTCGACACCACGTCAAAGAAACATTCACATGTATGCGAAGTTTTATGAACAAAAATGAAAAAACACCCCCTTTAGGCAAAAACAGTGGAACCAAAGGGTACAACCAGATAGCAAGAGGAGGTGAAAAGACTTGGAAAACATCTTTCTCATCTCCATTTTGCTTGTTGTCGTTGCAGCTTTGAGTGGATTGATTGGTTATTTTGTTCGTAAATCTATTGCGGAAGCGAAGATAGCGAGCGCGGAACAAGCCGCCAAACAGATCGTAGAAGATGCTGAGCGGAAAGCAGAAGCCAGTAAAAAAGAGGCAGTGCTCGAAGCAAAAGATCAAGCGCATCAGCTTCGTGCAGAAGCAGAAGAAGATTTGCGGGAACGAAGAAATGAAGTTCAGAAACAAGAAAACCGCTTAATGCAGAAAGAAGAGATTCTTGACCGAAAAAGTGAGACATTGGACAAGAAAGAAGAATCGTTGGAAAAGAGAGAAGAATCTCTCGCCGACAAACAACGACAGGTAGATGAAAATAACAGCAAAGTGGAGGAGATTTTAGCAAAACAGCAAGATGAGCTAGAGAGAATTTCAGGGATGACCCGTGAAGAAGCAAAAGAAATGATTAGACGAGACGTCCAGCAGGAACTCGAGCATGAAACAGCCTTAATGGTGAAAGAACATACTGAACGTGCTAAAAATGAAGCGGACAAGAAAGCACGGCAAATTCTTTCATTGGCTATTCAGCGCTGTGCAGCAGATCATATTGCAGAGACAACCGTTTCTGTTGTAAATCTTCCAAATGATGAAATGAAAGGCCGAATCATTGGAAGAGAAGGAAGAAATATTCGCGCTCTCGAGACACTCACAGGAATTGACCTAATCATTGATGATACACCGGAAGCTGTTATTCTCTCCGGATTTGATCCAATTAGAAGAGAAATTGCCCGGACGTCACTAGATAAACTTGTACAGGATGGACGAATTCATCCGGCCCGCATTGAAGAGACGGTTGAAAAATCAAGGCGGGAAGTAGATGAATTAATTCGTGAATACGGTGAGGAAACCACCTTTCAAATGGGGATTCACGGACTTCATCCAGATTTAATTAAAATTCTCGGCCGATTGAAATTTAGAACGAGCTATGGGCAAAATGTTCTTAACCACTCGATGGAAGTGGCTCATCTAACAGCATTGATGGCTGCAGAGCTTGGTGAGGATGAACAGTTAGCTAAACGAGCGGGGCTTCTCCATGATATTGGGAAAGCAATTGACCATGAGGTGGAAGGCAGTCACGTGGAAATTGGTGTAGAGCTTGCTCAAAAATATAAAGAGCATCCAGTAGTGATAAATAGTATTGCATCCCACCATGGAGATACGGAAGCGACTTCTGTTATCGCAACACTGGTTGCTGCTGCAGACGCGTTATCTGCTGCCCGCCCTGGTGCTCGAAGAGAAACGCTTGAAACGTACATTCGTCGATTAGAAAAGCTTGAAGAAATAGCGGAATCGTTCGAAGGGGTTGAAAAAACGTACGCCATTCAAGCAGGCCGTGAAGTAAGAATTATGGTGAAACCTGATTTAGTTGATGACGCATTGGCGCATCGGTTGGCCAGAGATATTACGAAACAAATTGAAGAAGAGCTCGATTATCCCGGTCATATAAGAGTGACAGTAATAAGGGAGACGAGAGCAGTAGAATATGCTAAATAAAGCGGCGATTTCGCCGCTTTATTTTTACACTGTCAGGAATGTCTAACATTTTATTGGTGAACTATAATTAAAAACGGCATTCGCCGCAATAACTCGGCGGTAAGCCGAGTTTTTCTAATGATTATAGTAATAGATATTCGTAACTAAGATTTAAAGCTTTCTTGATAAGTATTTAGGAAAAAGCCAGGTTTTTCTCCTTTCCCATTAATAAGAGAAACTTGCACTTTACTATTTAGTTTTGATATAAAAAAATTACGCTCACTGATTGAAAATTTTAAAGGAGACGTTGTATGAAAATATTATTTGTAGGAGATGTCGTTGGCTCTCCTGGCAGAAACATGGTCAGTGAATACCTTCCCAAGCTAAAAAAGAAGTATAAACCTGCCGTTACTATTTTAAATGGGGAAAATGCAGCAGGCGGCAAAGGAATTACCGAGAAAATTTATAAAGGGTTTTTAGAAAAAGGAGCCCAGGCTGTTACTTTAGGAAACCATACATGGGATAACAAAGAGATTTTTGAATTTATAAATGACGCACCTCTTATGGTACGACCCGCAAATTATCCAGAAGAGACGCCAGGGAATGAATATATCATTGCGAAAGTAAACGATCTTGAAGTAGGGGTTATCAGTTTAATGGGCCGAACCTTTATGCCTCCAAATGATTGTCCCTTTAAAAAAGCTGACGCTCTTATTGAAAAAATTAAAAAGCGGACTCCTATTATATTCGTTGATTTTCATGCGGAAGCTACTAGTGAAAAGCAGGCAATGGGCTGGTTTCTTGATGGTAAAGTTACTGCGGTAGCAGGGACTCATACTCATGTGCAAACAGCGGATAATAGAATATTACCAGATGGCACGGCTTATATAAGTGATGCAGGAATGACAGGACCGTTGGATGGTATTTTAGGAATGAAAAGAGAGGATATCATCAATAAATTTTTAACAAATCTTCCAGTTAGGTTTGAAGTTGCCAAAGGTAGGGAACAATTAAACGGAATCCTTATTGAAGTAGTTCCAAAAACAGGAAAAGCCAAAAAAATTGATCGTATTCAAATAAGTGATGAACATCCTTTTTTTGAATAAAAAGATCTCCTTAAAGTAAGGCACCTTGCGCATACAATTAGAAAATTTAGAAAATATCACTATACTAAGCAGGAATACAAGTGGAATATAATGAATATAGTTAACGAGGGGCATTATCCCACATAAGGAGGTACTAAAAATGGAAGTATTAAAAGTATCAGCCAAATCCACTCCCAATTCTGTAGCAGGCGCTTTGGCAGGAGTCATTCGTGAAAGAGGCGCCGCTGAAATTCAGGCGATAGGCGCAGGTGCCCTTAATCAATCAATTAAAGCCATAGCAATCGCCAGGGGCTTTGTTGCTCCAAGCGGTATTGATCTTGTTTGTATTCCAGCCTTTACCGACATTCAAATCGATGGCGAAGAACGAACGGCAATTAAGTTAATTATAGAGCCCCGTTGATGAAAAATGGTTATAACGAAAGCCTGGCTGTCTCATGACAAGCCAGGTTTTTCATTGTCTAGAAAATTATATTTTTTCCATTATGGATAACTATCTCCATATTGTTTCTAGCTTCAGGCCCAGACTCTCGAAGGCCCAAGACGGAGTAAGGAACATCGACGCACAGGACGTGCTAATACCGCCAATGCCAAGGACGTGGCGTTTTTGGCGACGAGTTCACAACGTCAATACTTCCTGTACAAGCCAGTTCGACGTTGTCACAGGACGTACTTCCACAGGATGGGTGACTTCTTCTACGTTGCACACAGGACGTGTGTGAATTTAGTAGAAGTTCATTAATGTCGTTAGCTGAACGTCATTTAAAACAGGGCGCTTGCACTTTTGTTTTTATAAAACCTATAGCCCGGATAAGAATACTTTGATACAATGTTTAAATAAATAAAAAAAGCTTCTTTCCTTGCTTTTTCAGAAGGTTCATTCTACGATTAATAAGTGTGTATTTAACTTCCTAAAAAAAACACAATTACAAAATAGAGATTCATACCGCAACGAAATAGAAGACAGAGAGGTAAGGAACCGAAAGGATGAGATAAATGATTGATCAGCTTTCTTGGAAAGTCGGCGGTCAGCAGGGGGAAGGGATTGAAAGCACCGGTGAGATTTTTTCGGTGGCTCTCAACCGGCTCGGCTATTATTTATACGGCTACCGTCATTTTTCCTCGCGTATTAAAGGCGGACACACGAATAATAAGATTCGGGTAAGTACAAAGCAGATTAACGCCATTTCAGATGATCTAGATATATTAATAGCATTTGATCAAGAAACAATTGATGTAAATTATGACGAACTTCGCCAGGGCGGCATTGTTATTGCCGACGCTAAATTCAATCCAACGATACCAGAGGATGGAAAAGCAGATTTGTATGATATACCGTTTACAGAAATAGCAAAAGAATTAGGCACACCCCTCATGAAAAATATGGTGGCCGTCGGAGCATCCAGCGCAATCCTTGGTATTCCGGCCGATCATTATCAAGAGGTCGTTGAGGAAATATTCTTAAAAAAAGGCGAAGCGGTAGTAGAAAAGAATATGGAAGCCATAAGAAAAGGAGCTGCTTATTTTGCTGATCAGGCGGGTGGCCAGCATGAAGACTTTCTTTTAAAAGAAGCAGATGGCAAAAAACGTATGTTTATGATTGGAAACGATGCAATTGGCCTTGGAGCCATTGCAGCAGGGACACGTTTTATGGCTGCTTATCCTATTACCCCGGCTTCTGAGATTATGGAATACTTAATTAAAAAGTTCCCTGACTTTGGCGGAACGGTTATTCAAACAGAAGACGAAATAGCGGCAGCCAATATGGCAATCGGTTCTAATTATGCTGGAGTCCGTGCTTTTACAGCTTCTGCTGGTCCTGGTTTGTCTTTAATGACAGAAGCTATTGGTCTTGCAGGTATGACGGAAACACCGATAGTGATTGTAGATACACAAAGAGGAGGCCCAAGTACAGGTCTTCCAACAAAGCAAGAGCAATCCGATATGATGGCGATGTTATATGGCACACACGGAGAAATACCTAAAATAGTAATAGCACCGAGCACTGTTCAGGAAGCTTTTTATGATACCATTACAGCTTTTAATATGGCAGAAGAATATCAATGTCCGGTCATATTAATGACAGACCTCGCGCTTTCTTTAGGCAAACAGACAGTAGAGCCATTAAACTACGATAAGATTAAAATCAGAAGAGGAAAGCTTGAGAAAGAGCCTTCCTTGCCGAAGCAAGCACCTGAAGAATATTTTGAAAGGTATGCAGCTGGAGAAGACGGAATTTCAACGAGGCTCTTGCCAGGAACCGAAAATGGTATATTTCACGTAACCGGAGTAGAACATGATGAAACAGGAAAGCCTTCCGAAAAGCCTGAAAACCGCCAAAAACAAATGGACAAACGTCTGAAAAAAACAGAAATGGTTCCATACCGATTTGACGAACCAATTTATGCTTACGATCCTCATGATGAACCTGACTTACTTGTTATTGGAATTAACTCTACGCGTGGAGTTATAAATGAAGCCATTACCCGTTTAGAAACAGAAGGATATAAAGTAAACCATGCGCACATACGACTGCTGCACCCATTCCCAGCAGAAGAGCTGGAACCAAAACTGCACAGGGCTAAAAAAACAGTCGTCATTGAAAATAACGCCACCGGTCAGCTTGCAAGTATTATCCGTTTAAACACAGGTGTCAAAATGGAAAGTATTTTAAAATATAACGGAAACCCGTTTTTACCTGCTGAGATTCACAGCAAGTGTAAGGAGTTGTTATAATTGGCTACAGTTAAAGATTTTCGTAATAAAGTAAAACCAAATTGGTGCCCTGGCTGCGGTGATTTTTCTATTCAAGCTGCTATTCAGCGTGCAGCTGCAAATGTTGGCCTTGAGCCTCATGACCTGGCGCTTATTACCGGTATTGGTTGTTCAGGAAGAATTTCAGGCTATATCAATGCTTATGGTTTCCATGGTGTCCATGGAAGGGTCCTGCCATTAGCGCAAGGCGTTAAAATGGCAAATCGCGATCTCACTGTCATCGCATCCGGCGGAGATGGGGACGGTTTTGCCATTGGAATGGGGCATACCATTCATTCTATCCGGAGAAATATTGATATGACTTATATTATCATGGACAATCAAATCTATGGATTGACGAAGGGCCAAACCTCTCCGAGAAGCGATGCCGGCTTTAAAACGAAAAGTACACCAAACGGTTCCATTGAAGCTTCACTTAACGTCATGGAAACCGCATTAACTGCTGGAGCAACTTTTGTTGCTCAAAGTTTTTCAAGTGATTTGAAAGAATTAACATCGTTAATTGAGCAGGGCATTAATCATAACGGATTTTCACTTATTAACGTATTCAGCCCCTGTGTAACGTTTAATAAAGTAAACACGTATGATTGGTTTAAAGAAAATTTAACAAAGCTCGATGCTATGGAGAACTATGATCATACCGACCGAACAAAAGCAATGCAAACATTAATGGAACATAATGGCTTAGTAACAGGGCTCATTTATCAAGATGAGAACACTCCTTCTTATCAGGATAAAATTCCAGGTTATAAATCAACTCCGCTTTCAGAAGATAATTTGAAGCTTGACCGTGAGAAATTTGATCGGCTTACGAAAGAATTTATGTAAGGGAAAATAAAAATGGAGGTTTGGTCTGACTTACAGACCAAGCCCTTTTTGTTTAAAAATGTGTAGTTCGGGAAACAGTTGTGAGGAAATGATGAAGAAAGGAGTCAAAAGATGCAGCAGTTAATAAAAACATTAGACAGAATAGATAACAAAGGGTATAAAGCATACAACGATATAAAGGGTACGTTTCAATTTCAAGATTTTCGTTTACATATGGACCATATCCAGGCGGATCCTTACGCAAGTCCTTCCCGTGCCCGTGTTGTGATAAGCAGGAAGTCACTTGGGCTGGATAAGGATTGCGACAAAACGAGTGCCAGAAAAATTGCCACGATTGATTTTTTTGCAAAAGAAATTCAAACCGAGCTTAAAAAAAGAAATCAGCGAAACGCCATTGTCATTGACGGCCCTGGCCAAGAAATTATAGACCGAACAGCTGTGATGCTAAAAGAAAATGAAATAGACATCCGTCTATCGATCCATCTACCAGCAAGAGGAAGAACCATTTTAGGAAAACAAGCAAAACAGCGCCTGACAAAAGATTTACCTGAAATGTTAAATAGTGCAGTAAAACAATATAACAAACAGCATCTGCTGAACCAATTAGAGCTTTCTGACCAGCAGGAAGCCATTCGGGAGTATCTTAAGGAAAATAACTATATAACCTTTATTGCCAATGGTTCTATTCTTCCAAGAGAAAGCGGGATCAGCAATAAACCTCTTCGTGACGATCACGTGGTTCCTTTTTATGCGCCTTCTTCTTTAGAAGTAGAAATAGAGCTGCCTCATCGTTCACCCATTAAGGGGATGGCCTTAAAAAGAGGCGTTAATATTATTGTCGGAGGAGGCTACCATGGTAAAAGTACACTTCTAGAAGCAGTGGAACGCGGGGTATATAATCACCGTGCCGGCGATGGAAGAGAATATGTGATTACGGACGAAACGGCAGCAAAAGTCCGTGCCGAAGACGGACGAAGTGTAGCAGGAGTTAACATTTCTCCTTTTATTTCAAATTTGCCTATTCAAAAGGATACTCGTACTTTTACGACAGAAAATGCCAGCGGAAGTACTTCTCAGGCAGCTAATATTATAGAAAGCTTAGAAGCAGGAACAAAATGTCTTCTAATGGATGAAGATACAAGTGCTACGAATTTTATGATCCGTGACGGCCGTATGCAGGCTCTTGTTGCGAAAGAAAAGGAACCAATTACGCCTTTTATTGATAAAGTAAAAGCATTATACGAAGAGCATGACGTTTCAACTATTCTCGTTGTAGGCGGTGCAGGAGACTATTTCGATGTAGCTGATTGTGTAGTGATGATGGAAGAGTACAAGCCAAAAGATGTGACAGAAGAAGCAAAAAATATTGTAAAACAATTTGGATCTGACCGGGAAAAAGAAGCTGGTGCCCAATTTGGAGAGGTGACAAACAGAACCATATTTACTTCAAGTTTCCATCCGAGAAAAGGAAAAAAAGAAAAAGTCAGTGCGAAAGGCCGCACGACAATTATGTATGGAAAGGATATTATTGACCTATCCGGGGTAGAACAGCTTGTTAACAGCAGTCAGACGAACGCCATCGCCAATATGATTCGTCATGCATGTGCTGCTTTAGGAAAAGAAGCATCAATAGAAGAGATCCTGGCTTTTATTGAAAAGGACGTGAAACAAAAAGGTCTCGACAGCGTTTCTCCATTCACCGGGAAACATCCTGGAGACATGGCAATGCCTCGAAGGTTTGAAGTCGCAGCAGCAATTAACCGCCATAGAGAACTTATCGTGAAATAAACGAGGAAAAGCGCACGGTATAAAAGCAGTGCGCTATTGTTTTCCTTGCCTATAGCAGGTATAATTTAAAATTGGACCTTCCATGTATCGCTCATATAACTTCATACTGTTCCTTGGGAGCAGATGTTCTAATATGGTATATAAATCCCAGCTTAATTTAAAAGAAATGGAAGAAAGGAGAGCTGGCTCATGAATGAAGAACAACGAAAGCAGCAGCAAGGTGAATGGACCTCGCAGGATGCTTCTTCTAAAAATGATAAAAATTCATCAAAAGATTACAGTAAATATTTTGATTTCTCAAAAGCTCAAATGGAAGAAGACAGTAATGGAAAGCAATATATGAAAATCGGCGGCCGCAGTATTTTAATAAATGAACAGCCTGACTACAAGAAAGGAAAACGCCGCGGTAAAGAAGATGTAGAAGTACACTACAATTTCTCTATTCCATCTGAAATGCAGGGCATTGGAGCCGGGAAAAATTATTTAATTCGTACCTACGGCTGCCAAATGAATTATCATGACACAGAAAATATGTCAGGTATTTTAGAAGAGATGGGTTTTTCTGAAACCGATAAGGCCGAGGACGCAGATGTTATTTTCTTAAATACATGTGCTATTCGTGAAAACGCAGAAAACAAAGTTTTTGGCGAAATCGGCAATTTAAAAACATTAAAGCGGGAAAAGCCGGAGTTGATTTTAGGCGTCTGCGGCTGTATGTCCCAGGAAGAATCCGTTGTTAACCGCATTATGCAAAAACACCAGCATATCGATTTAATTTTCGGTACTCATAATATCCACCGCGTTCCGCACCTTTTAAAAGATGCGATTCAAGGCAAAGAAATGGTAATTGAGGTATGGTCTAAAGAAGGTGACGTAGTTGAGAACATGCCTAGAAAACGTGCCGGTAAGACACAGGCCTGGGTAAATATAATGTATGGCTGTGACAAATTTTGTACGTATTGTATCGTACCATATACACGCGGAAAAGAAAGAAGCCGGCTTCCAGAAGACATCATAGCAGAAGTTAGAGACCTTGCCCGTCAAGGATATAAAGAAATTACACTTCTCGGACAAAATGTGAATGCGTATGGAAAAGACCTGGATAGAGAATATGGGCTCGGTCACTTGATGGATGAGCTTCATAAAATTGATATTCCACGTATTCGATTTACAACCAGCCACCCACGCGATTTTGATGATCACTTGGTTGAGGTGCTTTCCCAAGGCGGCAATTTGGTAGAGCATATTCACTTGCCGGTGCAGTCTGGGAATAATGCTGTGTTAAAGCTAATGGCCAGAAAATATACAAGAGAACAATATGTGGAGCTTGCTAGAAAAATAAAAGAAGCAATGCCTCACGCTTCCTTTACAACAGACCTTATTGTAGGCTTTCCGAATGAAACGGAAGAACAGTTCCAGGATACTCTTTCTCTCGTGAAGGAGATGGACTATGATAGTGCCTTTACGTATATTTATTCTCCAAGAGACGGCACACCGGCAGCAAAAATGAAAGATAACGTACCGATGGATGTGAAAAAAGATCGTCTTGCCCGGTTGAATAAAGTAGTTAATGAAATTTCTGCCCGCCGCAATAAAGAACTGCAAGGGCAGATTGTAGAAGTTTTGGTGGAAGGGGAAAGCAAGAAAAATCCAGATATTCTCTCTGGAAGAACCCGTACTAACAAACTCGTTAACTTCCGCGGGCCTAAATCCTGTATAGGTGAAATAGTTTATACGAAGATTACAGAGGCGAAAACGTGGACACTTGACGGGGAAATGGTGGAAATGGCTGAGGTGAATAAATAATGAGCGACACAGTTTACTCCAAGAAAGAAGTACTTGATAAAGCGAAAGAGCTGGGGAAGTTAATTTCTGAAACAGAAGAGGTAGACTTCTTTAAAAGAGCCGAAGCGCAAATTAATAAAAACATTAAAGTCCAAGAGCTGATAGGTAAAATAAAAAATAAGCAGAAACAAGCCGTGAATCTGCAGCATTATGAAAAGCATGAGGCGTTAAAACAGGTTGAAAAAGAAATTGATGAGCTTAATAAAGAAATTGATGACATTCCGTTAGTGCAGGAATTTAAACAGAGCCAAAAGGATGTCAATCATCTGCTTCAGCTCGTTTCTACTACTATTTCTAACACGGTGACAGATGAAATCATTGAGTCAACGGGCGGAGATAAATTAAAAGGTACTACAAACAAAAGTCCTTTTATCGATATCAAAAATAGCTGACTAATCCGGGCTGTCCCATGAGTAAATCAGGGACAGCTCTTTTATATATGGAATGGGTATGATATGTTATTCCCATTTACAAAATTTCACGTACCGTATTTAATAGACATATATTTCAAAGACAACTAATAAATATAAAGTAAAAGAGCCGCGCACATTAGAAAAACTTGGCTTGCCGCCAAGTTCAAATGGCGGAAGCCTTAATTTTTACTTATACTTTATTCCTTAAACTGTCATAAAGTATAAGAAAAGTACAAGTGACATACCTGCAAGCACGGCTGAATAAAATTGACAACATAGACGTTTGCCATGCATATAGTTAAACATGAATGGTTGTGAATGCATCTTAGAGCTGGTGTTTTTCATGTTTGAAAAGGAGGGTACTACATGCCATCGGAAAAAGATAAGGCACAATATCGGGAGATTGTAACAAAAGCCGTGTGTGGAAAAGGGAAAAAGCATTGCAAAGACACTCATGTCGTAAAGCCGCCACAAAAGCCAACAAGTATTTTAGGGTGCTGGATTATTAATCATGAGTACGAAGCAGACAGAAAAGGAGATTCTATTGAAATTATTGGCAGCTATGACATTAATGTCTGGTACTCGTATGATGAAAACACAAAAACAGATGTGACTTCAGAAAATGTGACATACTCTGAAGTTGTACCTCTTGCGATGAAACAAAAAGAGATGATCGGTGATGAAGTCGATATCATCGCTAGAACTATTAAGCAGCCGAATACCTTAGAAGCATCTATTGGGGAAAAAGGAAAAGAAGTCAAAGTGGACGTCGAAAAAGAATTTTCGGCTGAATTAGTAGGAGAAACGAAAGTCTGTATTCAAATTCACCCTGACGCTGAAGATGATGATTACAAAAATATTAATTGGGATGAACAGGTTTCAGATGAAGAGCTGAAAAAAATTGACACAGATTTTCTAGATGAAAAAAAACAATAATTACATGTTTAGCGGCCAGGCTTGCGTTAGTACGTGAGACTGGCTGAATTTTTTCTCAGCCTTAAAGCTTCTGCTGTATGATATAATAAACAATAGGTTTTTACAGGTATACAATCAATTGCTGGAGGAATAAAAGTGGCACAAGAAACACCCATGATAAAGCAATATAAACAAGTGAAATCAGAATATGAAGATGCTTTTTTATTTTTTCGGCTCGGTGATTTTTATGAGCTTTTTTTTGATGATGCAATAAAAGCAGCAAGAGAATTAGAAATCACCTTGACTAAACGAGGAAGTAAAAATGAACAGGACATACCTATGTGCGGAGTACCTTATCATTCCGCTGAACAATACATATCCACTTTAATAGAGAAAGGTTACAAAATTGCGATCTGTGAACAGGTAGAAGATCCGAAAACGGCTAAAGGAGTCGTTAAAAGAGAAGTTGTACAGCTGATTACACCAGGAACTGTGATGGAGGGAAAGGCTATACAAGCGAAAGAAAATAATTTTATTGCTGCTTTGTATCCATTTGAAGATGGAACCGCTGCTTTTATAAAAGCAGATTTAACAACTGGAGAAACTGCAGCAGCCATGCTTGGAGAACAGCATAGCGAATGGGAACGAGAAATATTAAGGTCTGATATTAAAGAATTAGTGGCTCCGCCTGACTTTAAAGAAGACATGCTGGCTGGTTCCTCTGTCTTGTTTTCGATCGAAACTTCTGAGGAGCTGCGGCCGGAATTTGAAAAGCTTTGCACGCATTGGGCCAACGAAAAATTAAAAAAAGCTGTCGCTATTTTGACAAACTATTTTAAACGAACGCAAAAACGAGCTTTATCTCATTTGCAGCCCGTTCAAATTTACAACCCAAATGAATATATGCAGCTTGATTTGCATTCCCGCCGCAATTTAGAATTAACCGAATCGCTGAGGGAAAAAAAGAGAAAAGGTTCTCTCCTATGGCTGATGGATCAGACTGTGACTGCAATGGGCGGCAGACTTGCCAAAAAATGGCTGGAAGAGCCATTATTAAACGTAGATACCATTCGAAAAAGACAATCTCTGGTAGAGTCCTTACTAGACCAGTATTTTGAACGAGAAGAATTAAGAGAAAAGCTACGTCATGTATATGATTTAGAAAGACTTGCAGGAAAAACCTCGTACGGAAACGTAAACGCGCGTGAGCTTGTACAGCTGCGCAGGTCCCTCCAGGAGCTACCTGATATTTTTGCTTTATTAAGGAGCTTGAATAATGATTATGTGGACGAGTTATTAGAGGAAGCGGAAGAATTTAATGACCTTCGTCAGCTGCTTGAAGACAGCCTCGTGGAAGATCCTCCTCTGTCCATCACAGACGGAGGCATTATAAGAAGTGGATATCATACACAGCTGGATGAGTATAAAGAAGCCAGCACTAATGGGAAAGAATGGATTTCGAGACTTGAGCAGAAAGAACGGGAAGAAACTGGTATTAAGTCCTTGAAGGTGGGTTTTAATAAAGTCTTTGGTTATTATATTGAGGTAACGAAACCAAATATTCCCTCTCTTCCGGAAGGGCGCTATGAAAGAAAACAAACTTTAACAAATGCGGAACGCTTTATAACCCCGGAATTAAAAGAAAAAGAATCTCTTATTCTAGGAGCAGAAGAAAATAGCACAGAGCTTGAATATCAATTATTTTTAGAACTTCGGGAAAAAGTGAAAGAGTTTATTCAGAGCCTTCAAAATACAGCACGAATTATCAGTGAAATCGATGTTCTGCAAGGTTTTGCCGTTGTTAGTGAACAAAACCAGTATGTAAAGCCTGATTTCTCAACAAACCGTACTCTTAATATCCAGGAAGGCCGTCATCCCGTTGTAGAGCACATGTTGGAACATGGTGATTACGTTGCAAATCATATTACGATGAACGAAAACCGGGAAATGCTTCTGATAACGGGGCCGAATATGGCCGGGAAAAGCACATATATGCGCCAGGCTGCACTAATTGCTGTAATGGCACAAACTGGCTGTTTTGTACCTGCAGCCCATGCGAACCTTCCTGTATTTGATCAGATTTTCACACGCATAGGAGCAGCTGATGATTTAGCATCCGGACAGAGTACGTTTATGGTTGAAATGCTTGAAACAAAACATGCTCTCTCCAAAGCAACACCGGACAGTTTGATTTTACTTGATGAAATAGGAAGAGGAACGTCAACTTATGATGGAATGGCGCTCGCTCAATCAATTGTAGAATATATTCATGATCATGTTGGAGCTAAAACACTATTTTCCACCCATTATCATGAACTTACTACTTTGGAAGAGACTATGCCAAAGCTTCAAAATGTGCACGTTCGAGCTGTAGAAGAGGCGGGAGAAATTGTATTTTTGCATAAAGTAGAAGAGGGAAAAGCAGACCGGAGTTACGGCATTTACGTTGCAAAGCTGGCTGAACTGCCACAAGACGTTCTTACAAGAGCCGAAACTCTTCTCACTGAGTTTGAGCAAGCAGCCCCTCCTCAAAATCATTTTTCATCATCTGTATCAGAGAAATTTTACGAAGAAAATCAGATAGAATTTCAGCATGCTGCTTCTTCAAAACGAGTAAGCGTATCCGCAGAAGAAAAACCAGAACAGCTCAGTTTATTTCAAACCGATAACGAATGGACAGAGTCTACCTTTGATAAAAACGCTGAAGCAGTAATGAAAGAAATTAAAAATACAGATGTTTTGCGCTTGTCACCAATGGAAGCACTCGAAGTACTGTATAAATTCCAACGTAAGCTGCGTTCATAATGACAAAATGAAAGGAGGATAATGGAACATGTCTTCGGTAAAAAAGCTTTCCGATGATCTTTCTAATAAAATTGCAGCGGGGGAAGTAGTAGAACGTCCAGCTTCCGTCGTAAAAGAACTAACGGAAAATGCGATTGATGCGGATAGCACACGAATTGATATTCAAGTTGAAGAAGGCGGCTTATCGGAAATTAGGGTGGCTGATAACGGAAAAGGCATGACTAAAGAAGATGCCGAATTAGCATTTTTACGGCATGCTACGAGTAAAATCCAAACAGAGAAAGACTTATTTCATATTTCTACATTAGGCTTTCGAGGTGAAGCTTTACCGAGTATTGCCGCCGTGTCCAACCTTAATTTAGAAACAGGAACCGGAAAAGGTGCCGGTACGCTTATTCGTTATCAGGGCGGAAAAAGAATTGCTTTCTCTTCTGCGAAAAGTAGACGAGGAACAGAGATAACTGTTAGAGATTTATTTTTTAATACGCCGGCCAGGCTGAAGTATATGAAAACGATCAATACGGAAATTGGGAATATAAGTGATGTGGTCAATCGACTTGCCCTGGCCAATCCTTCTGTTTCTTTTCGATTAATGCATAATAAGAAGCAGCTTCTTTTTTCAAATGGAAATGGAGATATTAGAGCAGTTATTGCTGCAATATATGGACGCCGTACGGCTCAAAATTTTCTTTCCATTCAAGAAAATTCGGTTGATTACAAAGTAGAAGGCTTTGTGGCGAAACCAGAAATAAATCGAGCATCAAGGCAGTATATTTCTACTTTTATTAATGGAAGGTACGTAAGGCATTTTCCGCTTACGAAAGCAATCGAAAATGCGTTTCATACTCTGCTTCCAATAGGAAGATACCCATTGGCAGTTATTCATATTCATATGGACCCTGTTTTAATAGACGTTAACGTTCACCCTTCGAAGCTTGAAGTGCGTCTAAGTAAAGAAAAAGAGCTTACAGATGTGCTCGAAAAAGCTATTAGAGCTGAGCTTTTCGAAGAACAACTTATTCCAGAGGTAGATCAAAAACGAGGAAAAAACGCAGGCAGTGAACAACTTCATCTATCCTTTTCAGAAAATAACACGCAAAAACAGCCGCGGAAAGATCAGCCAAGCCCGAATAAGGAATTCACTTCCTACGATCGTGAACCAGAAAAATCATTCTTAACTGCTGAAACACCTGTAGAAGATGATTATGCAGTAAATGAAATGGAAGCAGTGGAAGAACGAAAGGATGTTGAGCTGGTAATTAACGATATTGCACACGAGACGCAAGCAGCCAATTTGGAAGAACCCGCGGGCACAATGAAAAAAGAAACAATTAAAGATAAGAGGGTCCCGGAGCTTGAAATTATAGGCCAAATGCATGGAACCTATATTTTAGCTCAAAATGAAAAAGGATTGTATATTGTTGACCAGCACGCCGCTCAAGAAAGAATATTTTATGAGTATTTCAGAGGCAAAATCGGCGAGACACATCCTCACTTGCAGGATCTTATTGTACCAATAACATTTGAAGTGTCACCGGAAGAAGAGCTCCTGCTGCAATCTCATAAAAAAGATCTTGAAGATGTGGGGGTTTTTTTAGAGCCGTTTGGTTATCGTACCTACAGAGTGAGTGCCCATCCTTCATGGTTTCCATCTGGTCAAGAAGAAAGTACAATTCGGGAATTATTTCAGCAGTTAATGGAAGACAAAAAAATCAGCATCCATAAATTAAGAGAAGAAGCCGCAATTTTAATGTCTTGTAAAGCTGCTATTAAAGCCAATCGATTTCTAAGAGCTGATGAAATAAATGCTCTCATGGACCGGCTCCGCCAATGTGAAGTGCCGTTTACATGCCCGCACGGCCGCCCGATTATTATCCACTTCTCGAGTTATGACATGGAAAAAATGTTTAAACGTGTGATGTAAATACCAAAGCTGCCAATAAAATGTTTACATCTTCGTCACAATTTCGAGAAATATTAATGATAATGCCATGTTATAATTCATGCAAAAGCTGGTGAAGGGGAGTTTATGCATGACACCATTGGATCTTGTAGTCGTATTGGGAGTTTCTGCTTTTGTTATTATCGTAAGCCTTATCATGGCGATTTATATGCTCAAACAATCCCAATCCGATAGTTAAGGAGACAAAAAGGCGCTGATTGAAGCGCCTTTTTTATATGGGTTCAACGGAGACAGGCTGAGCTATTTTTCATTATTATGAACTCCCTTTGTTTAAAGGGATTTTTTCAGTTACCATGTGAATGATAAATTTTTATGGCAACCAGTATAGGAAAGGTCATGATAATGGCCGCCATTGGACAGCATTTGACTTTTTTAAGCGGTTCCTTCTACAGGAGTCAAGCCAAATTTTTTTAAAAATGGTATACTGTTTAAAGATAAGGGGAATCTTGTATGATTGTAACTACGGCTAAAACATTCTCACATGCTGATACGATAGAAGCCCGCAGGTTAGCCGCAAATTGGAATGCTGCTTTTAAAGAGAGAAGGAAACGTTCGCTTCAAAAATGGCTGCAGGAAACGAAGGAAGCCATTTATGTAGTAAGTGAAGTGGGAGACAAACTATATCATCCTGATTTAACTCAGTCGTTTCATTTCCACCCGAGCATGGCCTGGCTCCGTGTGCAGCGTATTATAAAGGGCAGCAAAGATCCCATGGTTGAAGCAATGAAATTACAATGGGGAATGTCCCTGCTTGACTGTACCATGGGTTTAGCTTCAGACAGTATAGTTGGAAGTTTTATTACAGGTCAAAATGGATATACTGCTGCATTAGAAAAGAATAAATACATAACTGAAATTGTTAGAAAAGGACTTCAAGTTTGGCGGGAGGAATTAGATACATTTAATCAATCCATGCGACGGATTAAAGTTGTTAACACAGATTATTACAGTTATTTAAAAGAACAGACAGATCAGGCTTTTGATATTATTTATTTTGATCCAATGTTTGAAGAAACGCAGGAATCTTCCGTTCATATTGCCCCGCTCCGGTCTTTTACCTGTTATGATACCTTGCAGCCCATTCACGTAAAAGAAGCACTTAGAGTAGCGAAGCGGAGGATTGTTGTAAAAAGCTCTTTTCCAAATCAACATTTAGAAAAACTGGGATTTGTTTTTAAGAAAAGAAGAAAAAGTGCTTCCTTTGGGTATGCTGTAATGGAAAAGGAAGGAAACACGTATGGATAAAGAAAAACTAGTCGTGATCGTCGGCCCTACTGCCGTTGGAAAATCAGAAGCAGGAATTCAGCTAGCTTCCCATTTTAACGGAGAAATCATAAGCGGAGATTCCATGCAAATATATAAAGGGCTCGACATTGGAACAGCCAAAGTATCTAAAGAAGAGCAGAAGGGCATTACACATCATCTGATTGACGAATTAGAACCTTCTGAATCGTATTCCGCTGCATCTTTTCAACATGATGCGGCAAAGCTTATTACAGATATACACCGAAAGAATAAATTACCGCTGGTAGTTGGAGGCACAGGTTTTTATATTCGCTCGCTTACAAGAGGGCTTGACTTTCATGAGTCTCCATCTGATCCGGCTTTTAGACAAGAGATGGAAGCATTTGCAGAGCATCATGGTGCGAACGCTTTGCACGAGAGGTTGGAGCAGGTAGACCCGGTAAGTGCCAGCTCTATTCATCCAAATAATATAAAAAAAGTAGTAAGAGCCTTAGAAATCAATCATCTAACTGGCCAAAATCGAAAAGAATTCGCGAACCAGGAAAGGAATGAGTCGCCGTATCACCTCGTAATGGTTGGTCTGACCATGGACAGGACACCCTTATATAAAAGGATAAATTTGCGCGTAGACAAAATGGTTGAAAACGGAATTATACGAGAAGCCAAATGGCTGTATGATAATTATTCAGAAAAATGCCAAGCAGCTCAGGCAATTGGATATAAGGAGTTTTTTCCCTATTTTAAAGGGGAATACACTAAAGAAGATGCAATTCTTTTATTAAAGAAAAATAC
The DNA here is from genome assembly GCF_041949975.1 of Alteribacillus sp. JSM 102045. Classification (NCBI taxonomy): domain Bacteria; kingdom Bacillati; phylum Bacillota; class Bacilli; order Caryophanales; family Bacillaceae; genus Alteribacillus; species Alteribacillus sp. JSM 102045. The sequence goes on from NZ_JBHFQG010000002.1 coordinate 236,436, forward strand.
ACGCCGTTATGCAAAAAGGCAGCTAACCTGGTTTCACAACAAAGAAAAAGTGGAATGGTTTGATATAACTCAAGGAAACAAAAATAAAAAAATAAATGAAATGATTTCTTTCGTAGAAGGAAAAATTTATTAAAAGTCGAATACTCCTAGTAGAGTATGATGAGGGGGACTGAATGAGATGAAGCAGCCAATTAACATCCAGGATCAATTTTTGAACACATTACGTAAAGAAAAAATGCCAGTAAGAGTTTATTTATTAAATGGTTTTCAACTGAGCGGTCAGGTGAAAGCGTTCGATAATTTTACAGTAGTGCTAGATAGTGATGGCAAACAGCAGCTTATATATAAGCATGCAATTTCGACTTTTGCACCTCAGCGCAATGTGTCCATACAAGTAGAAGCAGAAACAGAAAATGCTTCTTCTGAGGCTTAAGCCTAAAAGCTCCGGATTAATCCGGAGCTTTTTTAGGTGTGTGCCCGGCATGTGCATAAACTATAGGGTTCAAGTCCCGAGCGGCGAAGGTCGTTGTAGCCGTTAGCCAAAGGTAAGGGTGTCCAGGGTGACCTGGAATCTGAAGGAAACTGGAGGCAAACTTCCGCCCC